>RFIY01000248.1 GCA_003695505.1 Candidatus Dadabacteria bacterium
CGAGCGGTCGTTGACGACGAGGCTGTGCGGGCGCGGCAGGCGCATCTTGCGTGCATCGAGTCCCACATGAACTTGCAGGTCGTCGTGATAGCGGCCCGAGTTGATGCGCAGGAAGGCGACGCAGTCGCGGTGGCGCGGATCCATGTTGGCCTGGATCTTGAAGACGAAAGCGCTGAAATGCGGGTCGTCAGGCGCGATCGACAGATCGTTGCCGTCGCGGTCGGTCGCGTGCCGTGGGCCCGGTGGCGGCGCCAGATCCAGAAATGCGTCGTAGAGGTGCTCGACGCCGAAATTGGTCAGCGCCGAACCGAAATAGACCGGTGTCACCTCGTTGCGCAGAAACGCGTCGTGTTCAAATGGATTACCGGCTTCGAGCATCAGTTCGACTTCCTCGCGCAGCAGTTCGAGTTCGTCGGCCTCCAGATGCTGCGCGGCGTCGTCGCTGTTGAGATCGGCCAGGGTCAGGTCGGGGATCGTCGCCCCCGCGGCCGAGGTTTTCGTGTACAGGTGCATTTGCCGTGTGGCCAGGTCGACGACGCCACGAAAGGTTTTATCACGTCCGATCGGCCAGTTCATCGGACTCGCCGCGATACCGAGGATCTCCTCGACTTCCGCCATCAGATCGAGCGGCTCGCGGCCCGGCATGTCCCACTTGTTGATGAATGTAAATACGGGGATGTTGCGCAGCCGTGCGGCATCGAACAGCTTGCGCGTCTGCGTTTCGACCCCCTTGGCCGCATCGAGCACCATGATCACGCTGTCCGCGGCCGCGAGCGTGCGGTAGGTGTCCTCGCTGAAGTCCTGGTGGCCGGGCGTGTCGAGAATGTTGATGACGTGATCCCGATAGACGAACTGCATCGCTGACGCGGTGATCGAGATGCCGCGTTCCTGCTCCATCGTCATCCAGTCCGACGTTGCGCTGCGGCCGGTCTTGCGGCCCTTGACCATACCGGCGGTGCGTACCATGCCGGCGTACAGCAACAGCTTCTCGGTCAGCGTCGTCTTGCCGGCATCGGGGTGGCTGATGATCGCGAAGGTACGGCGACGGCGAACCTGCCGTTCCAGTTCGGCGCGACGCGCAGCATCGCTGGCTTTGGAGTCCATAAGAATCGTCGTTCGAGGAGAGGGTCGTGCGGTGTCGTGGCAACTGCCCGGGCGGGACGGGCCTACTGATGTTTATTGTAGCCCGTGTGCATCGTGTGACGGGTTGAGTCGGTCCGCCATCGTCACGTACAATGGCTGGGTAGCATCAGTGCGCCCGGCGACCGTGCGGTCGTAACAGGGCGATCAAGGACACATGCAACAAACGGAATCAGGGTCATGACCGACGAGACGATTTTCGATCAGCGCCGCCGGGCGTTCGAGGAGCAGTTTTTTCACAAGCAGGAGCAGGAGCTCATCGAAAAGCTGCGCCAGAAAGAGGAAGCCGAAGCGATCAAGGCCCAGATCCGGGAACTGACCGGATTGAACAACGACCAGGATCTCGACGCGCTGGTTCGGGCGGGTGTGACAGCAGAATCGATCGTCGCGCTGACGTTGCTGCCGCTGGTGATGGTGGCCTGGGCCGATGGCGAAATCGACCCCCGCGAGCGCGAAGCCGTGATCCGTGCTGCGCACGAACAGGGTATCGAAGATGGCAGCCCGGCGGGTCAGATTCTGGCCGGATGGCTGGAACGCAAACCAGACAGCGCGTTGACGGCTGCCTGGGCCGACTACGTCGGTGCGCTGAAGCAGCGGCTCGATGCGGAGCAGGTTGCCAACTTGCGCCAAGCGATCTTTGCTCGTTGCGACGAGGTTGCGGCCGTCGCTGGTGGTATCCTCAAGCTTGGTTCCGTCAGCAAAAACGAACGAGAAACGATCAACGAGCTGCAGTTGCGCTTCGACGCGGCCTGCACGCTCAGACCACCCAGTCCGTGTGCGCCCCCTCAGCTTCTGCATCAAGCAGGAACCGGGTCAGCGAACACTGCTCGACCGTCTCGAATGCCCATACTGGAGTATCCGGCTGGGAGCTGCTGCACACATACAGCGTTGTCTGCGTCGCTGCCAGTGCCATCCGCCAGTAGGCGGCGACGCTGTCGAATTCCTGGCGCGCCAGCCAGTCCAACACAGCGGCCGACGGCGGGTCGGCGGGCAACGGATCGAGCAGCCAGCGGGTCGCCGCGAGGCGCACCAGCAGGTGCGTGTCAGCCTCCAGCGCGGTCCAGGCAAGCAGCCGCGACGCGACCGACACGATGGCGTCGGCGCGGTCGGTTTCGAGGATCAGATAACGGGGTCGTTTCGTCATCGTTCTGGCAGTCTACAACATCGCGGCCGCCGGCGTCGAAACAACGTTTTGGTGTGCTTGCCGAACACGGTGCACACGCGTTACCCTGAACACTTATGCATCGTCTGAAGTTCATCATCACGATCCTCCTGGTCGTGCCCGGCGCCGTTGCGCCCGCGTCGGCGCAGCAGGGCGGCGGCAGCGAGCTCTACCTGCGAGAATACGCTGATCCGCGGGCGCTCGGGGCAGCGCTCGTCAAAGAGGGTAACTGGGTCGAGGCCAAGGAAGTTCTCGAGCGCGCCGAGCTGGAGTACCCGAATGATCCACGCGTGCTCAAGATGCTGGCGCAGACCTATGTAGCGATCGGACGCGAGCGCGCAGCGAGTGGCGATGACGTCGAGGCGATCTATTTCTTCGAGCGCGCGCTGACCAAGGATGACCAGCTTGGTGATGCGTGGCTGGCACTTGGAGAGGC
>RFIY01000249.1 GCA_003695505.1 Candidatus Dadabacteria bacterium
ATGCCGATCCGCCCCTCGCTGTACCCGAGCGTGACCAGCCACTTCGGCAGGATCAGCAACCCCGAAACCGCGAGGAAGAACGTGAAGTGCATCCCGAGTACGAGACGCAACGGCCGATTGCGCAGCAATTCAAGCATCCGAACATGATCGCAGCAGTCGGCATGGCGTGCAGTTGCGCAATGTCCCCAAGTGAACGACAATTCATAGATGGCGTTATTTCTGCTCATCGCGATCCTGCTTCTCCTCTTTATCGTGCTGCGCTTCCGCTATCCGCGGCCGGCACGCGACTATCGCCACCTTCGTCCCGCGGATGTGTGCGTCGTCCACGCCGTATCGGATGTGATGTTTCCCGATGGCGGCGCCGTCGCCGTATCGGGGCGGACGGCGGATATCACAGGCTACATCGACCGCTATCTCGGCTGGCACGCGCCATCGCTGCGGTTTCTCGTGCGCCTGATGTTTGCGTTGATCGAACACGCCCCGCTGCTGTTCGTGCCAACGCTGAAACGGTTTTCGGATCTGCCTGCGGAGGCGCAGGAACGTTACCTTGCGGGGTGGGAGCACTCGCGCTTCTATCCGCGGCGCATGGTCTTTCAGAGCCTGCGTGCGCTGATGTCGATGGCCTACCTGGCGTCACCCGATGTCGAACGCGCGATCGGCGTCGAGCGCCCGGAACGATGCGAGGCCGCCGCCATCGTCAAACGGAGCGCAACGTGACCGACACCCTGTACGACGGCATCATCGAATACAAGGACTATACGGGCAACCGCCGCGAGTCTTGCGACGCGGTTGTGATCGGTTCGGGGCCGACCGGTGCGGTGGCGGCCTGGCAGCTCGTCGACCGCGGCCTCGACGTGATCCTGCTCGAAGCCGGGCCGGTACGTCGCCCTCAGGATTTCACGCTGGATGGCGCAAAAACCCTTGCCGAAGTCTGCTACGAAGGCGGCCTCCGTGCGATGCGCGGCAAGCCCATGGTCCCAACCATGCAGGCGCGGGTTCTCGGCGGCGGCTCACACATCAACTCCGCCATTTGCGTGCGCACACCGCAGTTCTGTTTCGATGACTGGCGCGAGCGCTATGGCGTCGACTGGGTTGATCGCGCCACACTCGATCCACACTACGACCGCGTCGAGGCCTTCCTCGGCGTTGGGCCGACGCCCGCGGACGTGCTCGGCCGCAAGAACGAGCTGTTCCGCGATGCCTGCAATGCCCTCGGCATCCACAGCGAGCCGATGCCTCGCAACGTCCGCGGCTGCTGCGGCTGCGCCGAGTGTTTCACCGGCTGCCCGACGCGGGCCAAACAGAGCATGGACATCAGTTACATCCCAGACGCGGTGCGCAAGGGAATGCGCGTGTTCACGTCGGCACAGGTCGTTGCGATCGACCACGACGGCCGACAGGCCTCTGGTGTCCGCGCGATCATCGTCGACCCGAGCGGTCGACCGAGCGGCCACGAGCTGCGCGTCGATGCCAAGAAAGTCATCCTCGCGGCCGGATGCCTGGCCACGCCGGTCCTGCTGCAAAAAAGCAACGTCCCCGATCCGCACAAACAGATCGGCAAAGGGCTGCAGGCACACCCTGGTTGTGCGCTGATGGGCATCTTTCCCGATCCGGTCGATCCCTGGTTCGGTGCCACGCAGGGCTATCAGTCGCTGGAGTACCTGCGCGACGGCTTCAAGATGGAGACCCTCTGGGCGCCACCCGCCATTCTTGCGGTTCGCCTGCCGGGCTTTGGCAAGCGGCTCAAGGAATACTACGGTAAGCTGCGCTACAGTGCGTTCTGGGACAGTTTCTTTGCGCTGAAACACTCGCAGGGCCGCGTCCGTGCCCGTCCTGGCCGTAGCTTCAATCCCGACGTGACCTACCGCGTCGACCGACGTGACATCCCGACGATCAAGACCGGCCTGATCAAGCTCGCCGAACTCTTCTGGGCCGCCGGTGCAGAAGAGCTGCTACCTGGGATCTACGGCGTCCCCGAGGTCGTCACACGCGATCAGGGCCTGCGGCCATTTGAACAGGCCGACCTGAAGCCCGAACACATCGTCCTTGCCGCCACGCACCTGTTCAGCTCGACCCGGATGGGGCCCGACCCGAAAACATCCGTCGTCGATCCGTACGCAGAACTGCACCACCTCAAAAACTGCCACATCGTCGACACCGGCATCATGCCGCGCAGCCCCGCCGTCAACCCGATGCTGACCGGCATGGCGCTCGCCGACCGCCTCGCCGGCCAGATCGCCGAACGGATGTAGCGCGGGCCGAGAGTCCTTTACATTGGCGGCGGGTTTCGCTAGACTCTAACGTTGTTCGTTTCGCGAAACTGACTGGACCCGCAGAACTGGCGCCTCTGATGACCGACTTCATTCTTGGCATCGACCTCGGCACGACCAACAGTTGCGTCGCCGTACACTTCGATGGTGCAACCGAAATCATTCCTGATCCGGACGGCTTCACGACCGTCCCAAGTGTGGTTCATATCGCCCCCGATGGCACACGAACGTTCGGCAGGCAGGCGCTCGACCGACGAGCGCACGACCCTGCGGCAACGATTTACGGGGCAAAACGTCTGATCGGACGGCCTGCCGACGCCGAAGAAATTCGCGATCTGCAGCGCTATTTCGCCTATACGATCGTTGCCGATGAAAAAGGTGAGCTGGCTGTAGAAGTGCATGGACAGCGCCACAGCGTCGTCGACATCAGCGCGTGGCTGCTCGACTATCTGCGGCGTAACGCCGAAGCCTGGCTCGAACAACCTGTTTCCCAGGCGGTCATCAGCGTACCGGCCTATTTCAACCAGCGACAGCGCGACGCCGTACAGGAAGCCGGGCGTCGGGCGGGGCTTGACGTATTGCGGATCGTCAACGAGCCCACCGCCGCAGCACTCGCGTACCGCGCGGGGCAACAGGACCAGCGGCGCATCATCGTCTACGACCTTGGCGGCGGCACCTTCGATGTCACCGTGCTCGAACTGCGCGACCGCGTCTTCGAAGTACTGGCGACCGGCGGCGACAGTTTTCTGGGCGGTCTCGACTTTGACCGATCGATTGCCGACCACCTTCGCGAACGCTTCGAGGCGAAGGAACAGGTCAATATCGCCAATGATCAGGCAGCGATACAGCGCCTGATGCGCGCTGCGGAGCAGGCCAAGATCGATGCCGGCGCAGACAACCAGGCGCACATCACGATTCCGTTTCTGGCCAAGGCCGGCGAGCCTTTACCACGCCGTCTTGGGATCGACGACAGGTGCACGCTCGACGAGCTTGGTGCGTGGACCGATGATCTGATCGCACAGACGCTGATCATCTGTGACGAGGTGCTTGTCGAAGCCGGAATGGTGGCCAGGGAGGTCGATGAGATCGTGCTGGTCGGCGGCATGACACGGTTCCCGCCGGTGCGCGCACGCGTCGCCGGCCACTTCGGCGCCGAACCGCACACCGGCCTGAACCCGGATGAAGTCGTTGCCGCTGGCGCTGCGATCCTTGGCGACGCACTGGTTCGTCCATCCGAGGCCCTGGAACTGGTAGATGTTCTGCCGGTGTCGATCGGGATGACGGTCAACTATGGGCCATATGAGACCGTCCTGCACCGGAACACGCGCATTCCGGCGCTCGTCGAACGCGACTTGCCGACGACCGTAGACGGGCAGACGGGACTGGCGATTCGCCTGTTTCAGGGCGAAAGCCCGAACCCCGCCGACAACACCTGGCTCGGCGAGCTGGTCATCACCGGTATCGAACCGCGACCCGCCGGAGAGATCTCGGTCAGACTGCGCCTCGCCCTCGACGACAACGGATTGCTTGAGGTGACGGCACACGAAGCATCGACCGGGCAACGCCTGGAACAACGCTTCGAGACGACGCCTCCCGTCGAGGTGACGCAGATCGTGACACCGGCCCCGTCGCCAGACGCTACTGAGACGCCCGAGCCTGAAACCGTTGCCGAACCAGTCGCACCGCAGCCAACCGCAACCGAAGCCCCGGTCGCAGACACCGAGGCCGTACCCGTCACCGAGACGCCCGAGCCTGAAACCGTTGCCGAACCGGTCACGCCACAGCCAGTCGCAGCCGAAGCCTCGGTCGCAGACACCGAGACCGTACCCGCCACCGAGACGCCCGAGCCTGAAACCGTTGCCGAACCGGTCGGGCCGCAGCCAGACGCAACCGAAGCCCCTGTCGCGGACATCGAGACCGCCCCTGTCACCGAAACACCCGAGCCTGAAACCGTTGCCGAACCGGTCGCACCACAGCCAGCCGCAACCGAAGCCCCGGTCACAGACGTCGAGCCCCCACCCGAACCGCCCGCAGCGGAAACGATCACCGAACCGGTTGCTGCACAACCGACCGCCACCGAAACGAATGGTGACAACCTCGGTGCCACCGCCGTCCCCGAAGCACCCGTGGTGGAACCGCTCACTGAGCCTGGCGAGCCCCTCGACGCCGCAATGGATACCGCGCCGGAGAGCCTGGATACGACGGCTGCCGAGCGTGAAACGCTGACGCAGAAGGTAACCGACGCCATCGAAGAACTGGTCGTTGCAACCGGAGAACTCGATGCACTCGACCAGGAATTGCGCCGGCTCGGCGGCGACCCTGAGATCGTCTGGTCCGGCTATGCCATGTTACGCGGTCAGCTCACCGACCTTCGCGCTGCGCCACCGGTGGTCGATCCGGAAGCAGACCTGGACACGCTGAAGCAGACGCTGGATCGATGTCATCGGCTCTCCCGCGAGTGGCACGGTCTCGAACCCGCACTACGCGAAGCCATTCAGGCGCAGCAGGCTGCGAATGCAGCACGCCTGGCGGCACTACGCAAAGATCTGCAGGAACGCCTGTCCACGCTCGAAGACCGGATCGCCCAGGCCGCGCTTCCCGATGATGAACAGCGGGCGTCCTTCGTTGAGGCACTCGAAACACAGATCGAGGAAGCGCGGCAGGTTGCACGGAATGCGCAGGCGAGCGAACAGCTCGCGGCCGTCGAAGCCGCGGCTCGCCAGTTTGCGCTGACTGAAAAGCAACTGTCGGAAACGCTGGCTGAAATCGAGCAGCACATCGCCTCTGCGCAGGCCGCGCGTGAGGCGGCGGCCGCGACACGTCTGGAATCTCTTCGCGCGCAGCTACGCGAATGCAGCAGCGCCATCGATGCACTCGAAGCGGACGCGGATCAACTACCCGACGTGGATCGTGACGAACTGAAGCAACGCATTCTCTTGCTGCGGGACGACACGCTACAGCCAGGCGGCCAGCTCGCACGCGCGGCTGCGGATCCCGTCGGCAGCGATCTCGACGGCATCGAACGTGCGCTGACGGCCATTGCTGAAGGCATCGAACGAATCCGCGAGGAGATCTCTGAGATACTGGAACGCGAGCTGGCTGCACGTCTCAAACAGGCCGGTGCGAAGTTGCGCAAGGCACTCGAGCAACTGGAAGCCGAGCGCGGCCTGCTGCGCGACAGGCTCGCACGCGGCCGCGGCGTCGCTGAGAACCTGGCCGACGACGGTACAAGTCAGCTTGAGCAGCTTGCAGCCGCAGATCACGAAGCCGCAGAAGCCGTGCAGAAGGTTCGTAGCATGCTCGAAACGATCACGGCCAGCCCGTCAACCTGTGACCCTGCGGCACTTGAGCGGCAAGCCGCGGCCCTGCTGGATCGCGTTCAACAGTTGCATCGCGAGACCGACGGCGCGGTTGAACAACTTGAAGCACAGGCACGGGAGCGTCAGGAGCGCAAGAAAAAGCGCGGTGCCCTCGGGCGCATTTCGCTGAAACGCGTGCGCACAGACAAGAACGGCGCCTCCCAGGAAAGCGTTTCGGAAGCGTCCGACGCACCTCCGGAATCCGATACCAACGTCGAAACCGACGATGCGCTGTTCGAAGCTCAGGCGCCGACACTGGCCGAGGACGTCGAGGCTCCGTCGGAAAGCTATCAGGACATCACGCAATTGCTGACCATCGAGACCCCGCAGCCAGATAGCGAAGACGACGTTTCGTCGCTGTTTTTCACCGAGGACGACTTCGAGAACAGTGAGGATGACATTGTCGATCTGCCGCCGCCGGCGTCTGCGGCGCCTTCCCCCGTCGCCGACGTCGTCGAATCCGACGATTACATCGATCCGGACGCCTTTGCGGCAGATCTGGTAGCGCACGGCATCATCACATCGGCTCAGCTCGCCGAAGCCGACGCTGTACGCGAGCAACGGACACCGGGCTTTCGCGACTTTGCGGTTGCGCAGGGCTACCTCGACAACGAGAAAGCTGCGATGATCGAACGCGAGCAGGCCATGCTCGAACGCCAATACGACTACAAGAGCTTCGCAGAAACGACCGTCTATCTGGGCCTGATGACAGAAGAGGAGGTCGCGTCGATCGAGCAGGAGCGCCTGCGTACAGGCCCGGCACTCGAAGCGCTGCTCGTCGAACTGGGGTTCGTCGACCAGGAAACGCTGGCGGGCGAGCGCCAACGCTTCCAGCGCCAGCAAAGTTCTTCCACGCTGCAACAATTGCCACTGCCGGATGCACTGCAGCGACCGGCTCTCGTACGCTTGCTGGCTGGCATTGCCCAAAAGCACGCAGCACAGCTGGCCGGATTGCAGCTCGCGCCTGAAGCAATGGAACCGGGCACGACATTCGATGCATACGCGATCGCCCACTTTGGTATCGACGGCGAGCTGACCGCGACCTGCGAGCTGCGCGCCGACTATGCCGCGACCTATCTGCTTGCGACGGCACTGAACCCGGCCCTGGGCATGGTCGATGACCTCGATCCGGAGCTGCTCAAGGAGCAGTTCGCCGTATTCACGCAGCAGATTTCTGACGAGACAAGCAAGCGACTGTCACAGATCCGCGGCGAATTGCGCTCTGGAACGGCCACGGGCGGTTCCGCGGACCAGCCCCCAGACGCCGCCACCGCGCAGATTCACCTCACATCACCGCGCGGCTCCATCGTCCTCTGCTGGCACGAATAGGCGCCGCGTCTGGCTCCGCATTCTGGCAGGGACGTCAGGCGACGGCCCGCTGATCGCCGCCCTTGACCCGGCGCGGGACAAAATCTGGCTCACGCGCTTCAAGCAGGAGTTCGATGTGATCCCGCAGCATACGGTTACCTGCCGCCGCCCAGAGACGATTCGCACCGGGCAGGTTCCTGCGAAGGCGCTCCGTCGAGCGTATCACCCGGCTGACCCCACGAACCGCCGTCGTCCAGCGCCGGTTGGGGATTTCGAGTGCGGACGCCACTTCGGGCGCATTGAACGTCCAGACGAGTCCATCGTGGTACCGCTGCAACAACGGCGCCATCCAGCGATCGAACGGCGACAGCGCGAATGCACCGAAAATTCCCCGCAAGGCCTGCGCCAGTGCGACGGAATCGTCATCGGCCGGCGGCTGAATCTGATCGATCATCTCGGCAATATGCCAGGCGCGCCGTTCGTCTGACAAATGTTCCAGCAACGCAGGATCGACACCGCTGAGCCAGCCGGACACGCACCAGAGATGCATCACGGCATCGGCTTCCTCGCGTGTGAACTGGAAACCAATCTGCCGAGCTCCACGCAGCATCAACGACGAGAACTCAATCACGGTGCCGGCCATGTCCGCCTGATTGATCGGCATGCCCCAGTCCGCCGCGCGCCATTCGGGACTGCGTCGAAGCGCCTGTCGGACCACGGCGTGCATCAGCCGGACATGTAACGTAATCTTCCAGCCCGCGTGCCCGGGCAATAACCCATCCTCCTGAATCGTCTCGACGACGAAGCGCCCTGTTTCTGCCAGTCTGCGTGGCGCCATGCGGTCGAGCTGCCCGGTCCAGACGAGCGGTTTCACACCGGCGCTGCTCCGATAGCCGTTCATCAATGAGAACGACGACAGAATCAGCGACGACGAAACACCGAGGCGCTGGTATGTCCGCGCACCGAGCCTCATTTTGTCTCGATCAACCCAGTCCGGCAGTGTTCGAGATACGTCGAGCAACCGCCTCGCCGCCCCTGGCAGCCCGGCAGGGTCACCGCCACGTTCGACTGTTTCCCGGAACATACGCAGACCGCGGCCCCGCCCCATCGCCTGAAGCGCCTGTACCGCATCGTCGGCAAGCGGATCGCCCTGCCAGTAGTAGCCGGCGTACCAGTCAGCGAGCGCGCCGTAGCGCTGGCGGGCATACCAACGGTTGCGATAACGCGACGGAAAGGATTCGCGAGAACGCGGGGGCATATCAGGCATCGGATCGACCTCCAGGCGGGTGCGATTCACGTTCAAGCTAACCGACAGACCAAAATCCGTCAACCCTGACGGTAAATGGCCGAAAAACTTCCGAATCGACGGGACGACCGCACTCGAAGCTGGTATGATGTCAGAATCACCTGACTCTTAGAAACAATCTTCTATGAAACAGGAAGATTGCCCCAGGGAGGTCCATATGAACGTTGCCGAATCCGATCTGCGCGAACGCACCGACGAACTGGCAGAAATCGAGCGGCTGGAATCACTGCTTGCGACTCAGCGCGAGGCTTTCCTGCGCGACCCTGCGCCCAGCTATGAACAACGCATGGAAAACCTCGCGCGTCTCAAACGGATGATTGTCGACCACCAGCAGGACATCGTCGATGCCGTGTGCGCTGACTTTGAAGGCGGGCACTCCCGGCACGAAGCGGTGTTCGCAGAGATTTTCACCTCGGTCAACAACCTGAAATACACCATGAAGCGGCTAAGAAGCTGGATGCGGCCACAACGCCGTCACGTCGACCTGACGCTGCAGCCTGCAAAGGCAAAGGTCCTGTTCCAGCCGAAGGGTGTGGTTGGCATCATCTCGCCCTGGAACTATCCGGCCTACCTGGCGTTCGCGCCACTGACGGCCGCGCTGGCAGCCGGGAATCGCGCCATCCTGAAACCGTCCGAGATCACGCCGCACACATCGGAGGCAATGAAACAGTTGCTCGCCCAGATCTTTGACGAAGAACTGGTTGCCGTCGTAACCGGCGGTCCGCGTGTCGGCGAAGCGTTCAGCAAGTTGCCGTGGGATCACCTGTTCTTCACCGGATCGACGTCACTTGGTCGCCTGATCATGAAGAACGCCGCCGACAATCTCGTACCGGTGACGCTCGAACTCGGTGGCAAGTCCCCGACGATCATCCACCGTGACTATCCGGTTGCGAAGGCAGCAAAGCGCATCGTGTCTGGCAAGTACCTCAACGGCGGACAGACCTGCGTCGCGCCCGACTATCTGTTCGTACACCGCGATCGCGTCCAGGAGATGGTCGATGCCCTGCGCGAGGAAGTCGCACGGGCGTATCCACGCATTTTCGACAACCCCGACTATACCGGCATCGTCAACGAACGCCATTTCAACCGGCTGCAATCGTATCTCGAGGACGCGCGCGACAAGGGCGCAGAGATCATCGAGATCAATCCTGCGGGGGAAACGCCGCCGCCCGACACCCGCAAGATCGCGCCGACGATCCTGCTCAATGTCAACGACGACATGCGCGTGATGCAGGATGAGATTTTCGGCCCACTGCTGCCCATTCTGCCATACGACAGCCTCGAAGACGCGATCGCATTCGTCAATCGGCGGCCACGCCCGCTTGCGCTCTACTACTTCGATGACGACGCCTACCGTGCCGAGCGCGTACTCGAGCGCACCGTATCCGGCAATGCCTGTATCAATGAAACCGTCATGCATGTCGCGACCGATGACCTGCCGTTTGGTGGCATTGGTGAGAGCGGTCTGGGTGCATATCACGGTCGCGAGGGGTTCGAAACGTTTTCCCACAAGAAAGGCATTCTGGTCAAGGGCCGCTTCAATTCCGCCAATTTCATCGGACCGCCCTATGACGCGAAGATGGATCGCATCCTGAAACTGCTGGTCCGCTGACCCGCAACCCCAGCCACGATGATACCGACAGGCCCGCCGAAAGGCGGGCCTGTTCAGTTTCCGGTCCTGGGGGATGGCGCTGATACCGCGCGAGGGGGGGTAAACACGCCGCGCTCCGGCGCAGGCGCGCGAACGACCGAATCATCGAGAACATGCAGCAGGCCCGAGAGATTCTGCTGCGTTTCCGCGTCGACGACCTTGCGAATCAGATCGACGGACAACCGCGCAAACGGGTTGGGCCCTACGTCCCCGTAAACACGCCAGGTCACAATACTGCGAGCATCGTCCAGTCGTGCATCGCGGACGAGGATTTCGCCCGTCACCTGCATCGCCGATCCAGTGAAACGCAGTTCGTAGACCATGCGGTCATGCGCGCGCGATTTCACATGCAGCTCCCCCTGTCCCGCGCGCTCACCTGTCCATGTAAACCCCTCGCTTCCGCCTGCGGCGATCCAGTCGATCGAGATCGTGGGATCATGCTGCGTCGACCAGATGCTCCACTCGGGCCAGGTGCGCAAATCGGATACCACGCGCCAGACGTCCGCTGGCGTGGCCGAACTGACATCCGTCGCCGAAACGTGCCATGTCCGGGGTATCCACATTGCCACGAGTACGGTGAGCAACACCACGCTGACAAAACCGGCGATGACAAATAGAATGAAACGACCCACAGTCTGCATTTCCCTTGCGTTGCTTGTTTCTTTTCCTGATCAACAGGGTAACCGATGTCTATTGATCCGCTTGTCGACTTTGTCACACAACAGCCGGTTACGACCGAGGCGCGGCAGATTGCGGCGGACACATTGCTCGATTCGTTGACCTGCGCAATCGCCGCAACGGCGTCCGGAGACCGTCTGGTCGAGCGCCTCGTGCGGCACGGACTCGATCAGGGCGGCACACCCGAAGCTGCGATTCTGACGCAGTCCCTGCAGTTCCCGGCGCAGAACGCCGCGCGCATCAACGCGGCAGCCATCCACGCGCTCGATTTTGACGACACGACGTTGACAAGCTGGATCGGTCATCCGAGCGCAGTTCTGTACGGCGCGCTTCTGGCCGTTGCATCGCGCGAACTGGCGACCGTTGGCGATGTACTCGACGCCTGGGCCATTGGCTTCGAAGTCGGCGCGCGTCTGGGCGAGGCCGGCGGCCAAGAGTCCTACCAGCGCGGCTGGCACAACACGGCCACGCTCGGCACGGTTGCTGCGGCCGCGGCGATCGCCCGTCTGCTTGGCTTCGATGCCGATCGAGCCCAGGCCGCGATCGGTCTTGCCGCGACGATGAGCAGCGGACTCAAGGTTGCATTCGGCTCGGATGCGAAACCGTTGCAGGTTGGCCAGGCTGCCGCCAACGCGGTACTGGCTTCGGATCTTGCGGGGCAGGGCCTGCGCACGGCTTCGGATGTGCTCTTTGCCCGGCACGGCTGGCTCGAAGCGCTCGGCGTACCCGACGGGCAAGGCCTCGCGCGTTTTACCGATGCGACAGCGGATCTCGGCCAGCGCTGGGACATCCTCGACGCCGGCATTACGTTCAAGCTTTGGCCCTGCTGTGCGTACACGCACTGGGCGATCGAAGCTGCGCTCGAACTGCGAGAACGCGTCAACACCGATCAGATCACCTCGGTGACCCTGCATGCCTCCGAAACGGCACGCGCGACCTGTCGCCACGATCGCCCGTCCAACCCGGCAGACGCACGCTTTTCGCTGCCGGCCACCGCTGCGGTTGCGCTTGTCGAAGGATGGCCGTCTCCGCAACACTTTGTCGGGGAACAGCTACCTGCCGGGGTGCGAGAGCTCATCGTCCGGTGCAACTATGCCCCCGCGCCCGACGCCCTGCCGGACTGGGGCGGAGAGCTGACCATCGAGCACCGTGACGGCACCATACTCCATTCCGTGGTCGAGACACCGCGCGGCCATCAACGCCGGCCGCTGTCCGCGGCGGACATGCGGGCCAAGTTTGACGCGGCCACAGCGCCGCTTCGCGCATCCGGTCGACCCGCACCCGAATGGGACATCCTGTATGAACTGATCCGCACGCCGGATCGGCGCGTTGATGAACTGCTCGCTGCGCCGCTGACAGGCTACTAGTCAGCAGCCGCCTGCGGCTCTGCCTTCGGCCAGGCCTCAAGGACCGCGCGAATCACAATGGCCAGCGGAATCGCAAAAAAGACACCCCAGACACCCCAGAGCCCCCCAAACAGCAGCACGGCGACAATGATCGCCAACGGATGCAGATTGACCATCTCCGAAAACAGAAACGGCACAAGCACGTTGCCGTCGAGTCCCTGAATGACGAGATAGGCAATCACCACGGTCGCGAAATCGGATGTCAGGCCATACTGGAACGCGGCGATGAGCGCGACGGGGATCGTCACAACGGTTGCGCCGACGTAGGGGATCAACACGCTCATACCGACCGCCAGCCCAAGCAACGCTGCATACTGCAAGTGCAGGAGCGCCAGTGCCACATAGGTCACACTACCGACGATCGTAATTTCGACAAACTTCCCGCGAACATAGTTGGCGAGCTGTGCATCGACTTCATTCCAGACTTCGCGCGCCAGACTACGCTCGGACGGCAGGAACCGTTTGGCCCAGGCCTGGATCTCGTAGCGATCGGCCAGCAGAAACCAGATCATCAGCGGCACGAGAATCAGATAGACGAACGATGCCATCAGTCCGGGTAACCATGCAATCGAGATGGACACGAGCTGCTGCCCCAGCCGCCCCGCCTCACGCCCGACATCGGCAAGCAACAATTGAATCTGCTCCGCCGACAACAAGGTGGGGTAGCGGGCCGCCAGTTCTGCCAGATCGGCGCGCCACTGTGCCATGAATGTGGGCAACTGACGCAGGAAGTCCCCAGCTTCGACGATCACCAGCGGAAGGGCAACCGTCAGCAACAGCAAGGCAAACAGCAGGAACAGCGCGTACACGATCCAGACCGCGGCTTTTCGCCCCAGTCCGATCCGTTCGAGACGTCCAACCAGTCCTTCGAGCAGATAGGCCAGAACGAGACTGACGAGAAGCGGCGGAACCAGCTCAACGGCAAGCCAGATCAGCCCAGCCGCGAGCAGCAGGATCACCGTCAGCGTCACAGCCCGAGGATCAGAAAACGCGCGCTCGTACCAGTCTCGCAGATAATCGAACATTGTCGATCATTGTACACACGGGCCGCGCCCACAGCCGCACGCACGTCGTTGCGGTTCCGCTGCGAGCGCGGGATACTGTGAGTCGGTTCGCACGGCTACGCTGGAAATCCGCTCAATGAATCTGCAGGCCCGCAAAAGCGCCCGAACGAGGCAGCGCATCCTCGACGCCACGCTCGACTGTCTGATCGAGCGCGGTTACGCACGGACGTCAACCAATGACATCGTCGCGCGCGCCGGTGTCTCCCGTGGCGCGATGCTGCATCACTTCCCGTCGCGCAACGAGCTGTTCGTCGCGGCGATCGAACACATCAGTCGTGGGCAACTTGACCGCTTCCGGGACGCCGTAACGAATCTGCCCGAGGCGCCGGCGGCGCGAATCGATCAGGCGATCGAGCTCGTCTGGGAATCCTTCTCACAGCCGGCATACGCCGCGATTCTCGAGCTCGGCATCGCCGCCCGGCACGAGCCCGAACTCGCCGAGGGGCTTCGTTCGGCGGCACGCCGGTTTGAACAGGAAGTCGCCGAAGTGTTGCGCGATCTTTTTGCCAGCGCCGGAGTGACCGAGCAGCTTCTGGATCTTGGGCAACTGCTGGTGAACTGGCTGATGCACGGTATGGCGCTGTCCCGCCTGATCGACGACCGTCCAGATCAACAACAAACAGGACTTGAAGTCATCCGCACGCTGGCTCGGCAGGCGCTCGCCTCGCCGGAACTGCTGTCGAATGACGGCTAGCGGTGACGGGTCAGGCCGCGCAAGGCTTCGAGTTGCTGCGGATTCCCAATCACGATGACGATCGTCCCGGGATCGAGCCGTTCTTTTCCGGTGGGATTGTAGACAAAGCCGATGTCGTCGGGACGCTGCAGCGCAAAGACGCGCAGATGCGCTTTTTCCCAGATGGGGGCCTCTTCAAGCGTCAGGCCGGCAATCGCGGAACCTTCCTCGACCACCACCTCGTCGACACGAATGGATGGATCCTGACCACGCAACATCCGATCCAGAAACGAAACTGTGTGTGGGCGCAACAACTGGCTGGCCATCCGCAGACCGCCAATGCGATTCGGATTGACGACGTAGCTGGCACCCGCACGCTCGAACTTTGCATTGAGATGTGGCTCCTCCGAGCGTGCAACAATCAACAGATCGGGACGTGAATAGCGCGCCTGAACGACGATCAGCAGATTCTGTCCGTCGTCATGCACATTGGCCACGAGTCCACGCGCATGCCCAATCCCGGCTGCCTCGAGAACGTCTTCATCGGTCGCATCACCAACGATGACCGGCACTTCAGGAAAGCGGCGCCGGACGTGCTCGGCATGTTCGGGGTCACGCTCGATGACGACCTGCTCGCGTTGCGTCGTCCACAATTCCTCGACGATCGGTTCGCCGGTACGCCCCGCACCGCAAACGATGAAGTGATCTGTCATCGCGTCAATCTGTCTGGCCATACGATACTCCCGTAACAACCGTCGAAACGTTCCTTCGACCATAAATGCGGTGACTTCGGATACGGCGAACAACGTCACAAGCATGCCGGTCCACATCAGCATCATCGTGAACAGACGCGTCGTTTCGTCGATGCCGGACAGGATCTCGCCATATCCGACCGTCGTCAGCGTAATGCTTGTCATGTAGGCACTCTCAAGCCAGCTCCAGCGTCCCTGCCCAAGGACGTGATAGCCGACAGTGCCCATAACGAATACAGAGGCGACCGCAGCCGTGGGGCGAAACAGTTTGGTCTGGACTTCGGCCACCAGGTCGGCGACCGTCGGCAACACCGGTGCTCCGCCGCGCCGCGGCAGCAGTAACTTTCGCAACAGGCGGGCAACGGTCGCGTCGCGAAGCGGCGACTGGCCGGCACTCATGGCGAGCGCCGCTCGCCTGTCAGCAGGCGATCAGGCAGCGCAGCTTCAGCCGCTGGCGGCCTTGAGCTTCTGCTCGAGCGCACCAAGCAGCTCAAACAGCTCTTTTTGCCGGAAAGGCTTTTTGATGTAGGCATTGGCGCCCTTGCGAAGCGCGTTGACGACGCTTTCCTCTTCGCCCTCGGTCGTAATCATGATCACCGGGATCTTGCCGATGGGCTCGGGCTCCTG
>RFIY01000250.1 GCA_003695505.1 Candidatus Dadabacteria bacterium
CTTGGTACATCGTTGCGTCCTTCGTTGACGATGTTGCTGGAGCAGGATCGGCGTCGTTACAGTGTCGAAGCCGCATTCCAGGATCTGCGCTATTACGGCGTCCAGGACGCGGATGCGAAGCGTCAGTCCGACCAGAGCTGGCATCTCGACGGCAGCGGCCGGGAGGAACTGCTCAGCGGGACGACGTTGAAGGCGCGCGGAACGTTCGTGCGCACGAGCGAGCCGATCTATGCCGATGTTACGCTCAGTCGCGACCGCATCGGCCGGGACAGCTCGCTGTTCGAGCCAGCGATCGAACAGCAGGTGGGATCCGGGCTGATCGATGCCAGTTTGACCTGGAGCTACGCGCGCGACCGGTTCGAGGGGCTATATTCGGTGTACGACCGCGACAACCATACGCTGACCGGTCGGGCGGCCGTTCGTCTGTTCACGACGCTCGAAACGTATGGTGTGGCATCGTGGAACCTCCTGCGTCGGCCGGTTACCGCGGCCGCGCTGCTGGCGACCCGGCAGAACGCGACGGTGCTGCAGTTGGGGCTGGCCGGCGAACCCAGCCCGCTGTACAAGTTCAAGCTCGAGCTCGGGGCGCGTCTGCGCGTGCGCGATTTTCGTGGGCGAGACCTTGCGATCCGCCCCGACCTGACGGCGGCGCTCGTCTGGTCGCCCGGCGCGTTGACGCGCATCCATCTGTTGTATCAGTACCGGATGCTGAATGGTGTCGTCACCGATGAGCTGGCAGTCAACAAAGGCCAGGTGGTTCTTGAGCGCCGACTCGGCCAGGACTGGAATCTGTCCGCGCGCGGTGCGGCATGGCAGACGTCATTCCTGCCACGGATCCAGCTCGACCGCCAGGACATCAACGCCGAGGCCGGCGCAAAACTCGCCTGGGAGCCGCAGGCGCTGGACATGCTGCGGCTTTCCCTTCGCTATGACTGGCAGGGGCGTTACGCGGATCCCGACACATTTGATTTTGCTGCTCACGACGTTCATCTTGAGTTTGCCGTGCGCTACTGAAGCCGCTCCAGGTGGCTATGTCCTTGGCCCAGGTGATCGGCTGTCGATTCGTGTTTATCCAGATGATCACCTTGCTCCCGAACTGACGGTGCGCACGGACGGCACGATCATGATGCCGTTGATTGGCGCGGTGCCCGCGTCGGGAGCAACGGTGCCGGGCCTGACCGCGACCATTCAGAAACAGCTTGAGGGGCGTTTCTATCGCGCCCCCAGCGTAGAAATCGACGTCGTGCGCTATGTCTCCCATCGAGCCTTCGTGCTCGGCAGCGTGCGTGAGCCGGGTGGCTATCCGCTGTATCAGGGGGATCGCGTGCTCGACCTGCTGCAACGCGCGGGCGGCATTTCCGGCGCCTCGATCGGTTTTGCCTATCTGTTTACGCCCCGTCCCGGTCAGGGGGCGCCGGAGGTGCAACAGATCTCATTGCGACGTGTATTCGAGGCTGCCGATCCGGCGCACAATCTGGCTGTTCCGAACGGGGCCACGATCTATGTGTATGACCAGGCGCGCGTGTTTGTGATGGGCGCCGTCGAGCGCGCGGGTTCGTACGAGGTGTCTGAAGGCGGAACGCTGCTCCGAGTCATTGCAACCGCCGGCGGATTCTCTGCACGGGCCAGCACCACGAAAATTCGCATTTATCGCGGCTCGCCTGTCAAGGTCGTCGAGGTGGATGCATCTGCGATCATCAAGAATTCAGGTGAGGATCCGGTCGTCATGCCTGGTGACCTGATCTATGTGCCTCAGAGGTTTTTCTGATGCGCGGTATGCAGGATCTGATGCGGCTCACTGCGGTGCGGCGCGTACTGGCGGCGGTGCGGCGCTATCGATTCGTTGGCCTGAGTTTCTTCATCTTCGTCATTTTGGGGACGCTGTTTTTCACGTTCAGTCAGGATGAGCTGTATCGGGCCACCTCGGTCGTAGAACTGCGCTGGAACCCGAAAACCGAAGTCTTTCCGTTTCGTGATGTCAGTACGCAGGAAACCTGGGGCGGCTACTGGTCCTACGACGAGTTTCGTAACACGCAGATCGAAGTGATCCGCTCCCGGCGTGTCCTGCAGCGCGTCGTCGATGTACTTGGCGATCCGTCGCTGACCCCCGCCCTGCTCGAAGCGCGCCTGACGGTCGAGCCGGTGCCCGACAGTCGGTTGATTCGTGTTTCCTACATGGATACGAGTCCGCAGCGTGCCGCGGATATCGCAAATACAGTCGTGCAGGCGTACATGGATGTAGGCGTCGAAAACAGAATCCGCTGGATTCAGCAGATTGTCGACTGGCTGCGCGATCGAATCGACAATACGCAGGATGACATCGGCCGGGCGCAGAAGGATCTGTTCGAGTTCCAGAAAGAGATGGGTTCCATCAACCTCGACAAGGATCGCCAGCAAATCGAGGCCGAGATCGACGCATTGCATGCGCGTTACATCGATGCGCATACGCGCCGGATCCAGCTCGAAGGGCAGCTTCGCGAAATGAAGCGGCTCGCGGAACAGGGCAACAGCGGCCTGCAGCAGCTTGCACATGCCCTTGCGGTCGAAGATCGGCAGGGCGCAGTCGCCACGATCCAGAAACGGTGGGTTGAACTTCAGGCTGAGCGAGCTGGCCTCAGTGCCGTTTACGGCGACGCACATCCGAAGATGCAGGCGCTCGACCGGCAGCTCAATGCACTTCGGAGCGAATTGCTCGAAGCCGCACGCAAGCGTATCGATGGCATCCGCGCCCAGATGGATATTGCCACGGCCGAAGAAGAAGAGTTGCTCAAGGCAATGGATGAGCTCGTGTCGGCCGCACTGGATCGGAGCAAGATCTGGCAACGGTACCAGGAATTGTCAGACGAGGCCGTAAGCCGCCGGCAATTTTACGAGGTGCTGCTCGAACGATTCAAGGAAATCGACATCACCCGAGACCTCAACCGGGAACAGGCTGTGCTGATCGAGTCCGCCGTGCCGCCGGCCGTTGCCGCCTGGCCCAATGTGCGGGTCAATCTTGCCGTCGGCCTCTTTCTCGCCCTGACGGGTGCGATCGGAATGGCGCTGTTGCTCAATCTGCTCCAGCAGGGCGTCCAGAACAGCGAGGATCTCGAGGCCGCCATCGGGGTGCGTGCACTGGCCGAATTGCCGTATCTGCAGACCGACTCGATCGACTATCCACTCGAGAAACTGATGCTGCACGACCCTGACTCGCCGCTTGCGGAATCGATTCGGGTTGTGCGCAACCATATCCTGTTTGCGCCGCGCGGGCGCCGCATTCGCGCGATCTTGTTCACCGGGGCGCAACCGCTCGAAGGCAAGACGACCACGGCGAACAACCTCGCGATTGCAACGGCGCAGGCCGGCCGGAGAGTGTTGCTGGTCGACGCCGACCTGCGCAAGGCCGCGACCTCGAAAGTCTGGAAGGCGCGAGGTCGAAGAGGCTTTGCGGATGTGCTGTCGGGCAATGCGCGTTGGCAGGACGTCGTTCAGCCCACGGAAGTCGCGAATCTTTCGGTGATGGGAACGGGTGGTGATCCGTCGCACCCGCCAGAGCTGTTCCAGAAGGAGGCGCTGGAACGGGTGCTGCCGGTGCTTCAGCAGGAATGGGATATTGTGATTTTCGACGGCTCACCGCTGCTGCTGGTGGCGGATTCGATCGTTGTCTCGTCCGTGGTGGACGAGACGTTCATCGTGATGGAGGCAGGGCGTATCCACAAGCGCGAGGCGCGGGATCTCGTGGCCAGACTCGAGCGGATCGGACAGCCGACCTGGGAAATCATCCTCAACAAGGTCACGCTGCCCAGTGCATGGGGGTATGATGGCTACGGCTATGGTTACAGTTACGGATACGGCTCGCGAGGTGAGTCCGAATTGCTTGTCGATCAGGGTGACGTAACCGTCGAAACCGTGTAGACTCTGTGGTGGTTCCCATGCCGGGCAGGGGTTCGCATGCGCGACGCGCCATTCGTACAATTTGTGATGGTTCTGGCAGCGGTCGGTATGGCCGGGTGTGCTGCAAGCACACCCGAAGTCGATCCATTCGCCCTGCTTGAGGCGCATGACGCCGTGGGTGCCGAGGCGGCGTTTCGCGAGCGTATCGAAGCAGACCCGTTCAACGGACGCTGGAAGGACGGCCTCGGTGCGGCGCTGGCGGCGCAGGGCCGATACCAGGAGGGGTGCCCGTTGTTGACAGTACGCAGCCAGCCATTGTCGTCAGACCAGTGCTGGCTACAGGCGATTCGGCAGGCGGCCGCCGCCGAACGCTGGAGTACCGTTGCGGGTTATGTCCGGCGTGCGCCGGTCGAGCAGTTTCCACCCGCCGCCCGGCGCGAAGTCTGGAGCGCAGCTTCGTCGGCAGGCCGGGCAACGGCCGACTGGGATTTGCTCTTGCGGGCCTATCCCGCGCTGATCGCCGATGATCCCGACAACGCCGAGCTGCATTATCTGTATGGCAGAGCACTTGAGCGGCGAGACAAATTTCAGGAAGCGTTGCACGAATATGAGCTGGCAAGGGAGCTTGATCCCCGCAACGCCGATGTGGCCCGCTATATTCGACGCCTCGAAGCGCGCATGAAACAAAGCGGTGGAACGGCGGCTGCACGCATCGAACACCTTGGTGCCGTGTCAAGGCCGGCGACAACGGCGGCGATGGATCCTGTGCGCATGAGCGCCTGGACCCATGGCGACGTCGAGGCGGTCATCGAGATCGAAGATTTGCCAGAAGTTGAATCGGACGCCAGCATCGACACTGAAATGCTCGCGGTCGATATTCGGGTGATCAAATCTCACTGGCCTTCAGGCGTCAACCCACAACGCATTCTGGCAAAGATTTCGCGTGCGGCGATCGACCTGCCGTGCCCGGCCATGGGCGAGAAGGGGGAAGTCGAGGTTGTCGTCGGGCCGGACGGTATCGTTCGCAAGGTCAAGGCCACCGGTGTGTCCGACACGATTGCTGCGTGCCTGACGCGATCCATACGTGCATGGATTTTCGATGAAATGCGCGGCGGATACCTTCATTTCGCATTTCCGTTTCCTCAGATCGATGAATCGGATCTGTACGGCGACTTCTCGGGCGAACCAGAGCAATGAGACAGGAGCAACCGGCGCCGGATGTCGGGCGACGGGAAGCAGCGGATCACGGCACAGCGCAGGCAGGCTGTACGCGGTTACCCGTAACGGCGGCGATACTGGCACATAATGAGGCCGATCGCCTGCCTGCGACCCTCCAGGCGCTGAACCAACATGTCGAGCGCATCATCGTGCTGGATTCCGACAGCGACGATGGGACCGCCGAAGTCGCAATGGCGCTTGGCGCGGAAGTCCACAATCATCGCTGGGAGGGATATGTGGCGGCGCGCCGTCGGTTGCTGGAACTGGTCGATGCGCCATGGTGCCTGATGGTCGATGCGGACGAGGTTGTACCTCCGGCATTCTGGGATGCGCTGGCACGCACCGGCTTTCCCGATACAGAAGCCAGCGCATACGCCGTCCGCCGTCAGACGATCTACCTTGGAAAACGACTGCGCTACGCCTGGCAGCCCGACTGGAAGACCGTGCTCGTGCGCACTGAGCGTGCGCGCATCGAAGGCGGCGCCGTGCACGAGTATCTGACGACGCCGGATCCGGTGGTGCGACTTCCGGTCGCAATCGACCACTATTCCTACCGTGGGCTGGGGGATCATCTCCGAAAAATGATCGCCTATGCGCGGCTGGGTGCCGCGCAGCTCGAACAGGAGGGGCGGCGGTGCCACTGGTGGGACCTGACGCTTCGTCCGGCGTGGCATGTCGTTCGGCATTTGCTTGTCAAACAGGCCTGGCGCGACGGCCTGCCCGGCTGGATCGCGGCAACGAGTTCCGGCGTCGCGGTCTGGATGCGCTACGCGTTCCTGCTGGAACGGCGCCTGGAGCTGCGGAAGGGCTGAGCGCGTGATTGTTGCGTATGACGGGATCCGTGCCGCCCTGAACCCATCGGGGCTCGGCAACTACAGCCGATTTATACTCGACGCCGTCGAGCGACATCTGCCTGCCATCGAACCGCATGTCTATCTGCCGCTCAGCGACGGCAGTGGGCTGTATCAGCCGCAGGGTCGCGCCAGACTGCAGCACCCGCATCGTTGGCCCGGCGGCCTGCTGGCGCGAACGCTATGGCGGCGAAGGCTGGCAAGGCGCGTGGCGGCCGACGGCGCAGCCGTCTTTCATGGATTGTCGAATGAACTTCCGGTTCGCCTGCATTCGCACGGCCTGCGGGGCGTCGTTACGATCCACGACCTGATCTATCTCCGCTATCCGCAGTATTTTTCGGCGATCGACCGTCGTCTGTACGACCGACGTTACCGCAGGTCGGTTGCCGAAGCTGATCGAATCATTGCCGTCAGTCAGCAGACAGCCGATGACCTGATGCGGTATTACGGCGCTCCCGCCGGTCGAATCGATGTCGTTGGGCAGGGGTGTGCCCCATTTTTTTATGAGATCGAGCGCCGTCCGGCACCGCAACCGCTGGTGCTGTATGTCGGCGCGTTCGATCCGCGCAAGAACATCGCGTTGATCGTCGAGGCGGCCGCGCGGTTACAGC
>RFIY01000251.1 GCA_003695505.1 Candidatus Dadabacteria bacterium
GCCCACCGCCCGTCGATCCCCCACCCCGGCCGCTTTCCGGGCATCGCTGTAATTTTTCCACGCCGGCTGACCGACCGGCTCGTGCGCAGCGATCACGCCGACCTGGTCTGGCGCATGCGCCCCTGGAAGATCACGCGAGAAGAAATCGCCGCCGCCCGCCGGATCGCGATGCTGGCGCGACCATCGCTGATCCCGATGATCGCGGCCACGCCCGAATTGTCCGCGGGCACCTATTGCTATTCGCTCTGGCGGGGCTACCGCGACGAACCAACGACACAGCGACTGATCCGCGTGCTGTCAAGCCGCGGATTCGCGATCCACGACCTGCACGTCAGCGGCCACGCCGACCCCGAAACGCTGCGGCAAACGGTCCGGCGCCTGCAACCGCGCCAGATCATTCCGATCCACACCGAACACGCCGACGCCTACGCAACCACCTTCGACCAACCGGTGCGCCGACTCGCCGATGGGGAATGTTGGGAGGTGGGGTGAAGCAGAACCGCCGATGCGCAGCATCTTGTCCGAACCCGATGATTGCAGCGACGAAAGCCCTGTGCTTGCATGAACGCCGCAACTCGCATCCATCCAAAAAGGAAACGCAATGAGTGCCGGAAATTCCACCAATAAAACAATCGATACAGCCAAAATCGTCGAGATCGCCCAAGCGGCGGCACGACGTTACGCGAACCTCGCGGGTGAAGCCCAGAACGCCGCCCCGATTACGACCGACATCCCGACGCTGATTTTCCCCTGTAAGCGGGACGGAACGATCCGGCGCAGCGAACAGGAATTGCGACAACTGTTCATTGAAGAGTTGAAAGCTGTTGACAAGAGCTTCCGCCCGGTATTCTACGCCGTAGAGGTGCCGACCAGCCTCCGCTACACCCTCGGCAAAAGCACCAAAGACATCCACGTATACGAGAGCAACCAGAAAGCTGGACGGTCGGCTAGCATTGACCTGACGATTTTCACTGCTGACGAACGGCGCTCAAAGCTGGAGAGAACCTGGAATATCGAGTTCAAATTGGGAAATCCAGAGGAACATGCAGTGGCCAAGGATGTCGTAAAACTTGCGCGAGAACCCGAAAACGGAGCATTTCTGCAGATTCTTGAGAACACAGACAGTAAAACTTGGGAAAATGTGTTCAAGAAGCTATCGTCCGCTGCCTGCAAAATGGAATCGTTAATGTCCAAAGGGTCAGGCATCCTGCTTGTAGCAATTGCAACGTGCGAAGTGAGCGGCAAACAACCGCCGATCATGATCTACCGTGAGTTCAAATTGCCGAAGGATCTTGCTGCTCTCAAGAAACAAAAGGAACTGAGGTCGTTGGACGAAGCACAGAAAAAGGGCTGGCAACTATCGGAATAAGCTTCCAGCTTCCTGACAAAACCCGTATTGGGGCACTACCTTGTGCAGAATGGGCGGCGATCGCGGGCGTCAGTAATTACGACTCCCAATGCCCGGGGACGTTGATCCACAACCTCACTCCCCCATCGCCTCCAGGATCGGTTTCAGGGATGAGGCATCAGGTGTCCAAATCTCGACCAGATCGTACGCGTGACCGTTGCAAGCGGCAAGTGTTTCTGGCTACCCAGGCGATTCTTTTTGAGAAATGCGTCCCACTGGCGTTGCTTGATGGCGTCGTCTGAAAACTCGGCGGAAAATGCGATCGGGATATCCGATGGCAGCGCGGCCGCCCGGCGTTCGAACGTTCCCTTGATTGCTGCCGCGAGTGTTGAATCGTCGAGGGTCAAGCGCTCGGCAAAGACCCACAGGTCATAGAAATCTTTCATGCGCGTATTGGCGATGCCGAGGCGCACGATTGATTCCAGCTTTTCGGCGGCAACCGTGTAGACCGGATACGCACGCAGCTTTGGCGCCGGGAAATCATCGAGCATTGTCGGATATTCGATTTCCTCCGGTCCCGGAATCACAACATCTCCAATCCCCACGTCTATCTGCAAGGGAACTCTCGCCCTGGCAATGTCTCCGACGAGCTTGACACGCACGCCGCCGTACGCAGTCTGCTCGCGGATGTAACCGGCGTGGACGCTGTCAGGATCGAACGTGATCCCATCTGGCACGACGTCTACCTGGCAGATGGCGCGAAATATTCGAGTGAGTTCCTCGGGATCTCCGCTGCCGAATCCAAGCAAGTCAAGATCGCGTGTCGGACGCCGATCCTCTATTTGCCACACGGTAAACAGCATCGCCCCCTTGAGCAGGAAATTTGCTGCACCACTGGATCTGGACAGTCGATAAAGGAGCCGTTCGATACCATAGTGTACGAGGATTCGGTCGAATTCTTCTTTGGTTTCCCTTGCGCGGTTCAGCAATCGCGCGCGCACGGATGCTGCAAGATCGCGGACTTCGCGCTTCACGCCGAGAGCATCTCCAGGTACGGCCGCATGACGTTCGCGACGCGACAGATCTTCGCATATCGCCAGAGCTCGTCCAGATTGAGTTTTTTGCTTCGCCAGGCGTCGTTCAGTGCTTCAAGAGCTACGTCGAGTCCAATCTTGTTTCTGTACTTGAAGCAGTCGGCTACCGTTTTTTCGATTCCATAGACCCGGACTTGGCCACCTGGCGTCTGGTGGGTTTCTACGCCCGCCGTCAGAGACTGACCGGAAAAGCGCACAATTCGAATTGGCAAGGTTTCGGTTTTCGGCTTTCTTGCATCCGGACCGATGGCGAGCCAGACTTCGAAAGGGGCCTGAGAGGTAAGTTCGTGGAACCGAAGCGCGGAGAGCAGGCAGACCACGCCGTGCGAGACTCGGGCACACGCTTCGACCATTGTCTGATACTCGGAAACCTCCCCATCGCTTAGCCGGTATGTGCCCCGGGCGACGCGTTCGAGTATGCCCCGCTGGTAGAGACGCCGGATCTGCTCCGGATGAATTCCCTGTTCCTGTGCCTCCGACAGGCGAAATACGCCTTTATTCTTCGCGAAATCGATCAGGGCATGATATGCTTCGCTCGCCATCACCATCATCAGACTTGTGTAATTTCGCACAAAACTACATATATCTTCAGATGATTCTACACGTTCAGGCCAGAGAATACCACCTTGCGCCCCGTTTCAATGTATCTGTTCAGGATGACCGGACTCACTCACCGGAAGTGATGCAATGGACAGGCTATATGCTGTAACGCCTCGTGCGGCATCCTGAAGCTTGCCCCAAATTCACAACCTCACTCCCCCATCGCATCCAGGATCGGTTTCAGGAACGAGGCGTCGTTCCACGATTCTTCGGGCGGTGTCGTGCCGGTGCCGCCGAGGCCGCCGGGGACGAGGCCGGCGCTGATGATGCCGTTGGGCGCGACTTCTTCGCCTTCGGGCTTTTTGTATTCGCCGACGCGCACGACGACCAGTTGCTGCGACGGCAACACATAGATGTACTGGCCGTCCAGGCCGCGGGCCGAAAACATGTCGCGCGGCAGTTCCGGGTAATCGATCTCGCCGCCCGGCTGGTTCAGCCACCACTGGAAGCCGTAGCTCGGTTGAACTTCGGATGGTGTGGTGGCGGCGGTCAGCCATGCCGTCGAAACGATCTGCTTACCGCCCCAGACGCCGTGCTGCAGGGCCATCTGGCCGAAGCGGGCGAAGTCGCGCGCGGTCGTGTCGATGCAGCAGTAGGTCAGCGTGTGACCGGCGCCATCCTGCCACCACGCCCATTTCGAAAACCCGAGCGGCTCGAACAGGCGCGTGCGGGCGAAATCCTGAACGTCTTCGTCGAGGACCGCATCGAGAATGCCGGAGAACAGCAGCGAGTTGCCGCTGGAATAGTAAAAGCGTGTGCCTGGCGTCGTTTCGAGTGGCGAGTTGAGTACATAACCGAGTTCATCGCCGTCCGCGACGAGCTGGACGAGGTTCGGTTCTTCCTCGACGAACGGATCGCTCGTTTCGACCCACTTGAGCCCGGTCGTCATCGTCAGCACCTGGCGCAACGTGATCTTGCCGCGATCGTCGGTCGCCCACTGCGGATACCAGGTCGCCAGCGTCACGTCGACCGACGCGATGCGGCCTTCGTCGATCGCGATGCCGATCAGCGTCGATGCGAAGCTCTTGGCGACCGACCAGCTCGTCGCCCAGGAATCGGCGTCGATTTCGGGCGCGTACCATTCGGTGATGATTTCGCCCTTGTGGACGATCACGACGCCCTGGGTATGCAGTTCGTCCTGAAACGCATAGGCGCGCGCCTGGTCCAGCGTCGCTTCGTCGAAGCCGTGCTTCTTTGCGCTGCTGATGCGCCAGTCGGGTTCGAGGCCGGCGTCGTCGATGCCGACAGCCGTCGAACTGCACGCCGACATCAAGCCGGCCAGTAGTACAAGGACCGATACGTTCAGCCCGCAAAACCTGGATTCAACGAAAAAACGACGCCGCATGATGAACCTCCTGGTCATCGGACATATGCTCTCCATCGGGTCAATCCGTCAGGCAAAATCAGCCAGCGACCGCGGCGCCCTGCTTTTTCGGCAAGAAGCGGGTGAATTGCTCCTTGTCCGTTGCATAGCGCCAGGCTTCTTCTGGTTCGATCTGTTTTTGTTGCAAGAGATCCATCAATGCCTGATCCATCAGTTGCATGCCTTCGCGCCGCGCTGTTTGCATGATGCCGGGAATCTGAAAAATGCGATTCTCGCGAATCAGGTTAGCCACGGCCCGGTTGACTACAAGAATCTCCTGTGCGGCGATCCGTCCGCCACCGATCTTCTTGCAAAGTACCTGCGCGACGACGCCCTTCAGCGACTCCGCGAGCATCGTACGAATCTGCTCCTGCTGGTCCGTCGGAAAGACGTTGATGATCCGGTCCACAGTCTTGGCCGCCGACGAGGTATGCAGTGTGCCAAAAACGACGTGGCCGGTCTCGGCTGCCGTAATCGCCAGTTCGATCGTTTCCAGATCTCGCATCTCGCCGACCAGGATCACATCTGGATCCTGGCGCAACGCGGCCTTGAGGGCGCGCGCGAACGATTCGGTATGGTTGTGTACCTCACGCTGGTTGACGAGGCAGCCATGGTTCTTGTGTACGAACTCGATTGGATCTTCGAGCGTCAGAATGTGATCCCGGCGCGTCTTGTTGATGTGGTCGATGACCGCCGCCAGCGTCGTCGACTTGCCAGACCCGGTGCCCCCGGTGACGAGCACAAGACCTTTCGTCAGTTGCCCGAAACTGAGAATTGCCGGCGGAAGGCCGAGCTGTTCGGCGGTCAGAATTTCGGACGGGATCGTACGAAACACGGCCCCCATGCCGAGCCGACCGACAAAGACGTTGGCACGAAACCGCGCACCCAGTCCTTTGGGCTCATAGGCAAAATCGAGGTCGCGGGACCGCTTGAATTCGGCACGCTGCTTTTCACTCATGATCTCGAACAGCAGTTCCGTCGTGAGCTTGTGATTCATCACGGTATCGCCAACCGGTTCGAGATCACCAGATACGCGCATCAACGGGACCGACCCGCAACTGATATGCAGATCACTTGCGCCCTTCTTGATCATGTACTGGAAATAACGATCAATCTTTGCCATCTCAGCCAATGTCCCGCATGATGTTGACGAATTCCGAGGCGGCAATGTCACCGTCGCGCAGCAGGTGCGTCAGCCGCTCCGCGACCGGCACCCAGCCGATTTCCCCAACGGCGGACAGTACATCGACCGCGGTCAACGCTTCTTTGACCGCGTCGTCGACGACGAGCACCTCACCGAAAAACGCGATGTCACGCACACCGGTCAGCCGACACTCATTGCAGCCAACCGTCCGATACAGCGTCGTATCGCCCGCGATACCGTAACGTGTGCGGGCGGTTTCGTTCAGTTCAGTCGGCTGTCGGCACTGCTTGCAGAGCAGATGCACCGGCACACCGGCGATAATCGTCACCCCTTCCGCCGCCGCAAACCCCTGCGGATCGGCCGATTGCAACTGCAGTGCGACGTCGAGCGCGGACACGCCCGGGTACGTCGTCACGAGTTTATGGCCATTGAGCCGGGCCTCTTCGAGTAACGGCAGCGGATTCTCGCCCGACAGGTTCTGCAGAATCAGGAGGTCCGGCAACAACGCCGTCAGCTCGCCGTACAACTCACGCAACGACAAGTCCGTTTCCGGGTCGTGATTGAACAACTGGTAACTGCGATGCTCCGCGCGCTCCTGGCCAAGCTGCGCTTCGTTGCCGCAGACGATGATGTTCTGATCCGGTTCATTGAGCGCCAGCAGAACCGCGCGCAGCATCCACGCGTTCGAGCGATTCGGCAATTCCGCGACGACAATATGTCCATCACCATGCAGCGCATCCGCAAGCATCGCACCGGATGTGCCGAAGTCGACCTCGGTAATGTCCGGCAGCGTTTTTTTTCGCAGAAAGGGCGTACAGGTCACGAGCGGATGCGGCCCGGCATCGGCACGAACGACCTCGTAGCCCCAACGCATGTCACCACCGTCGTCGAACATGACGTAGCGACCGAAGCGGGCTCCCAGCGCACCCTGTGGCCGCGCATTGGCCAGCCGCTCCAGCTTGTCGACCAGGTGCATGAACCAGTCTCGCTGGCAACGGATGACATGGTTCTCTCCGGTCAGCGTGCGCAGCCGAATCGTGTAACTGCGATCGCGGTGTTCGAAAAAGACCCCGCGCGCGTTGAGTTCGCTGGCCCTTGCAAACAGGCGCTCCAGGAAAACCTGGCCACTGGGGTCGGCCTGAATCTGCTGCTCTGCTTCTTCGTCGAACAGATCGGAATCGTACAGACCAAAGGCGGTCACCGGCGCATCGTCCGGCGCGTCACCAAAAATCATCGTGATCGCGCTACGGATTTCGGACGGCACGCCGAGCGAAAAGTGAACGGTCTTGTCGGTGGTTTCCTGCACCGCCTCGATGACCTGGCGATTGGTAGGATCCGCAATCACAACGCCGATCTCGTTGCCCACCGCCCAGGTCGGAATCAGCGTACCCGCCCTTGCGAGTCCCGCTGGTACAAGACGTGCGGCGTCCGCGTCGATCAGATCAGGCGTCAACCGCACCAACGGCAGATCGAACTGGGTCGACAACGCCCACTCGACATCTTCGACGGTACAGTAGCCGAGCGCTTCGAGCTGTTCGCCCAGGCGCAATCCCGTTTCTTTCTGTTTGACCAGCGCTTCCTCGAGCTCCGCATCCGAGATGATGCCGTAGCCGGTCAGAATCTGTCCCAGAGATTTGCGTTCGGTGGCTGCCATTGCGCCCAACAGTTAACCAAGCAGTGCGACGCAGCGCAAGCTTCTGCCTGACGCGCCAGGGATCTTCAGGCTGGTGGATGCGCTCCGATCCCCGAGACCTGTCCATGAGCTGTATTGTACGACGGCAGGTTCATCGCTCTATGGATGGCCCCGGTTTTGTGACCCTTCGCGCGCCGTGAGTCGACGAATCACCCCGGCACCGTAATCCGCGACGTACAACGCCTCGGCGCTGCGCCCGAACGTCGAGATCAGCATCGGCCAGCGGCCGAGTTCGACGACGTCAGTAACGACTCCGCCGGACGCCTGCGGCAACCGCAACGCCCAGATCCGGCCGCTGACGAAATCGCCGCAGACGTAACGGCCGGCAAGCCATGCGGGCTCGCTGGCCGGCCAGATGTAGCCGCCCGTAATCGACGCACCGAGATCACGGCCATACTCCCAAATTGGATCGACGAGCCCCTCGGTGTCACATTCGCTGTCGGGGGGAAAGCAGTGCGCACCCTCGCGTCGATTCCAGCCGAGGTTGTCGCCGGCGGCAACGATATCGACCTCTTCCCAGGTGTCCTGTCCGACATCCGCGACGATCATCCGGCCATCGGGCGCAAAACTGTACCGCCACGGATTCCGCAACCCGTATGCCCAGAGCTCCGGCAGCACGCCGATCCGGCCGGCGCGGTCGGCAAACGGGTTGTCGGGCGGCACGCGCCACGGTTCGGCATCCGTCGAGCGTGAGACATCGAGCCGCAGCATCGCCCCCAGCGGCGTCAACGGATTCTGACCGTGCTCGTGTGGGTCATCCCGCCAGCCGCCGTCGCCCCACCCGACATAGAGCATGCCGTCCGGGCCGAATGCGAGCTGGCCAGCATTGTGGTTGGGGTACGGCTGCTCGATGACGTAGATGTCGCGAACGATCGCTGCCGATAGCGGTTGCCCGTTGGTATCCGTCTCGATCCGCAGCTCGACGACCGCGCTTTCGTGACGGCGCTCCGGGCCACGTCGTACGAGATTGACGAAGGCGCGCCGGCTCGTCGCGTAATCGGGCGCGAACGCGATCCCGAGCAGCCCTTCTTCGGATGCCGTCAACACGTCGAAGGTGGCCAGCACGCGGCGCTGACCGTTGCCGAGGTCGAGCAACCAGAGCTCGCCCCGTTTGCCGGTGACGACCATCCAGTCGGGATGGTCGGGAACGAACTGGATATCCGTTGGCTCGGTCAGGCCGGCCGCGACCGGTTCGAGCTCGACGCCGGGCCGATGAACGGGCGTCGTATCCGGCGCGCTGTACTCTGGCGTGGCCCATTCGACGATGCTCCGCTTGAGCTGCTGGCAGCCGCCAGCCAGCACGAGCAGGACAATGGCGGGTAGCCACCGCCTCATTGCTCCGCCCGGGTCTGTCGGGAATCCGCCGACCGGTCGTCGTCGACGAAGGGCAGCATCAGTAGCTCGCTCAGAGCCAACGGGCGCTGCTGATGGGTCGGTACGCCGATCGTCATCGCGTCATGCCCATCGCGCGGCTGCGCACGGTAGGTGCCAAACAATCGATCCCACCACGGCAGGTTGAACCCATAGTTGCTGTCGGTCTCGTCGCGATAGACGGAATGGTGGACGCGATGCATGTCCGGGGTAACAATCAGCAACCGCACCAGACGGTCGGCCCGCTCGGGCAACGCGAAGTTTGCGTGGTTGAACAACGCCGTCGCATTGAGCAGCATCTCGAACAGCAGCACCCCTTCGGGTGGCGCGCCAAGCAGCCAGACCGCCGCGCTCTTGATCAGCAGCGAAAGGCCGATTTCGATCGGATGGAAACGAATCCCTGTAGACGCGTCGAAGTCGATATCGGTGTGGTGCACCTTGTGCAACCGCCACAACAGCGGCACCTTGTGAAAGACGACGTGTTGCGCCCAGACGAGCGCATCAAGTGCGATGACCGTCAGGGCAACGGCTGGCACAAACGGCAGCTCGAGTACTCCAAATAAGCCGCCCCCCTGCCCGCTCACCCGCCAGGCGACCAGTGCCGGTACGATCGGACCAGCCAGCGCCATCAGGCCAGCCAGCAACGAACCCGTCGCCGACAGAACGACATTGCGCATGTGGTGAGGCAGTGCCGACTCGCGGCGCTGCCGCCGCGGCCAGATCTGTTCCACAAGCGCCATCGTCAGATACACCGCCACAAAGACGGTCAGACGGAGTTCCCCTGCCCCGGTCACCGGCGCCGCCAGAACCAGAGTAACGGCGGCAACAACCAGCCCAGCCCTGCATCGGCTCCGTTCCCGGGGCTGGCCGTGCATCCTCCCGCAAGCCTTGCTTCGCACCAGGCGGAGTCGGCACGAGAAAGACCCGCGTCAACGGCGCAGGCCTCGTCGGCGCAGACAACGAAAGAGGTGTACACCGGAACCTTCAGCGGCACGCCATCGACCGTCTTGACCGAGTCTGACACCGCAATGGTGTAGCGCTGCCCAGCCGCCCACGCCGGGACGGGCGCAATCTGGATGAGACGGGAGTAATCGTCATGCTGCCCCGCCCAGCGCGACCCCCTCACCTTGACTGGGACGATGTCGCCGTCTTCGTCGCGTACGGTCACCGCTGACGCGAGATCGCCGACGCGCAGACCGACGCCAAACACAAGCGTGACCCAGCTCCGAATCGTGACCGCGTCCGTGGTTGCGACAACACCATCGGTCACCGGCACCAGACCGATCCATGGATCCCGTTGCGCGAGCCGATCCACGGGCCACGTCAGTCGCATCCAGAGCTGTTCGACATAGGGCGCGACGAACTGCTGCTCCCAGGCGTGCGCGCCGGGAACTCGGGCATCGAGCATGTGGGCCGTCGACCACGTCAGTTCCGGTCGATATTCATCGGCGAGTCCTGCCGGATGTGAATCCTGAAGGCCGAGTACGACCTTGTCGACGGCAAAGATTCCATTGTCGATCACTTCGCTATCGACGGTAATGCCGGCCGCGGCATAAACCGTCGTGATGTCGGCAGGGTACCACGGTGTCGGGCGGACGTTCGCAACTCCCTCCTCGACCAGGACGAAATCGGTACCGGTATCGATCAGATCTTCGTTGTCGCCAGATTCCGCAGCGCGGCGCATGAACAGCGAGTCGAACAGTTCATCCTGCAGCCCGTGCTGCGCCATGCCCAGAATGAAGGCGGCCCGCCGACGGGCTTCGGGATCATCGAGGCGTCGACTGAAACGCGCCCGCCAGTCGTCGATCATGAACTGCAAAAATCGTTCCCAGTGTGCCGCTTCGCCGTATTCCCGCCCCCGGGATGTCGCGTAACCACTGTCAGGAAACGCCGCACCGAAGCGGTAGGCGTTGCGCGCATCGGCCTCGTCGAGCAGTTCGCGGAGTTCCGTATTGCACTCACGCAGACCAGCGAGACCCTGCTCACTGACCCAGACATGGCCGTTGATGCCATGCGCGTGCGCTACGGTCGGAATGCACGACAGGAGAACCAGAAACCGACGGCAGCCGGTCAGCACGAGGCTCGGCCTGCCCACTGCAACGATATGATGTAATCCCCTGACATGACAGGCATTTCCGACGGACTTGAACAGGTTGCTTCAGCGATTGGCTTCATCGAAGCGGCGCATGCCTTCGAGCAGCAGGGCCTCGACGTTCTGCAGCATCTCTTTTTCGCCGGACCACGTGCGTTTGATCAGCTCAAAATGGCCTTCCTGCTGTTGCAGGATTTCATACACGGCCTCTTCGCCCTGGCGCTCCGGCGTTTCGGCGTGGATGACGAACCCTTCCTCCAGGTACATGTTGCCGTACCAGTCCCCGCGTGACACAAACAGCGCGCAGGTCTTGCGGCTTTGTCCGAGCGCCTGCAACATATCCACGAGCCCCAGATCGGACAGGCTGCCACGCACGCCGGAATCTTCCTCGGTGGCTGCGCCACCGTCGTCGGCAACAGGCTCATCATAGAGATAGTTCGCCACCGCATCACCGTAGATGCCCGGGAAGGCCTCTTCGTCGCTGAGCGCGCCGATATCGAAGCCCTCCTCACCATCCGGCGCGGCGAACAGATCTTCCTCCCCGATGTAGTAGCGATGGTGCAGCTCCGCGAGCTGGTCCTCGTCGCAAAAGACGACCTGCACCTCGGGTACGCCGAGCTCCGTTTCCAGCTCTCCGAGCACATGGGCGTTGAACGGATAGGCCATCGCAACCAGCAGTCGCCCGCGATCGGCCTCGTAGGACAATGGAAAGACCGCCAATGTCTGTGCACGGGCGCTGTCGATCAACTCCAGCGCGTCGGGTGTCGGCTCCAACGCCGCGAGCTGTTCGGCGGGCAGGTACTCGGTACCGAATTCGGCAGCGAGCAGCGGCATGAATCCCGCGAGATCCAACCCGATGACATCGCGGACGGCCTCACTGACGAGCAGCTCGGGGCGCTCCTGCAACAGGTCGCGAACCTGGTCTGCCTGGGCAGCATCGATCACGCCGGCCTGCTCGAGGCGGGCGAGAAATTCCTGTGCGTCGACGGGTTTCATGTGCCTTTATTGAAACGAACGCAGCAACTTATTGCAACCGTCGCAATTCTTCCTGAACGCGCCGGACGACGCCCGCAGGGATTCCGGTTGCACGACGGACTTCGTCAACCGGCAGCGTCGCAACCGTCTCGAGATCCGGATAGGCCTGCAGCAGCGCCTGCCTGCGTGCCGTCCCCAGCCCCGGGATCCGCTCGATTCCGGCCACGAGGCGGTGGCGACTGCGATTGCGATGGTAACCAATCGCCGCACGATGGGTCGCGTCGCGCAGCGCGACAAGCAGCTTCCAGGGTCTTGTGCCGGGGCGCAAGACGACCGGATTGCGGCGGTTCGGCAAATAGACGCGCTCCTGATCTCGCTCGACGCCACCTTCGGCCACATCGACATTGCGGGCTTTCGCCAGGGCGACGACGGGAACGCGCGCCCACTCGATTTCAAGCTCCCGGTACAGCGCGAGGACCGCCTGCAGTTGCGCGATCCCGCCATCGAGAACGATCAGGTCCGGCAGGTCGTCCTGTTCGATGCCCCGCGTCAGGCGGCGGCGCAGCACCTGCTGCATCCACTGCGGATCGCCGATGCCCTCTCCGGACTCCAGTCGATAACGCCGACGCGCCTCGGGATGATCGACGCCCTGAGAAAAGACCACGCGCACCCCGACCGGCTCGCCGCCCTGATGTACCGAAATATCGACACATTCGATCTCGATCGGTGGACGAGGCAGATGCAACAGGCGCGCCAGCTCGCCTGCCGTCTGTTCGTAGTCGTCCACGTCCTCTCGCGTCGCCTGCTCGGTGGCGTTGCGTACCGCCAGCTCGACGAGACGGCGATGCTCGCCTCGCTGCGGCCGGTGCAGACGCACCCGTTTGCCACGTCGCTCAGACAGCACGTCCGCGAGCACCTCGGCCGCCTCCAGCTCGATCGGCAGATAGACATCGGCGGGAATCAGGCGTCCTGGGCGATAAAACTGCAGCAGCAACTGACTCCAGCGGTCCGGATCCTGCGCCGGATCGACGCCGGCAAAGACGCGCTGGTCGATGATCTGCCCGTCGGAGGTGCGCAGCAACATGACCGCACTCCCCTCGTCGCTGCTGGCCGCGCCCCAGTAGTCGGCCGACCGCGCCCCGTAGATATGCACCGTCGGTTCATCGCGCGTCTGTTCGAGCGCCTGCAACTGGTCGCGCAACAACGCCGCCTCCTCGAAGCGCAGCGCGTCGGATGCCGCCTGCATGCGCTGCTTCAGCTCCCGCTCGACTTCGCGGCGCTCGCCGCGCAGGAATCGTTCGGCCGCCTCGACCAGCTCGCCATATTGGGCCTCGGAGATCTTGCCGACACACGGTGCCGGACAACGGCCGATCTGGTGATCCAGGCAAGGACGGCTGCGATGCATGAATTTCGCATTGGAGCAGGTACGCAGCGGGAAAACCCGGTGCAGCACGGCAGCCGTGCGCCGGGCGGACCGCGCACTGGGCCACGGCCCAAACGTTGGATTGCCATCGTCGGGCGGGCGTCGGATGAGCTCGACATACGGAAAGGGGTCATCCTTGCGCAGCCGCAAGAACAGGAAGCTTTTGTCGTCGCGCAGCTTGATGTTGAATCGCGGCTGATGCTGTTTGATCAGCGCATCCTCGAGAATCAGCGCATCCTTTTCACTGGCGGTCGAGGTCGTTTCGATGCGTTGCACCTGCTTGCGCAAACGCTCGATGTGAAAACGATTGTCGCCCGAAACGCGAAAGTAGCTGCGCACGCGCGCCCGCAGATTCGCGGCCTTGCCGACATAGATGACCCGCCCGCGCGCGTCCAGAAACTGGTAGACACCTGGCCCCGTTGGCAACGCGCGAATCCGCGCCTCCAGATCCGGGCGCATCGATACGGTATCCCGCGCGTCCGAGGGCTTCTGGGTTTCCTTCTGTGCCATGCGTTCATGGTAGCGGAGCGCGAACCTCCGGGGACCGTGCAGGTACAATGTCCTTCAATGGAACACGTTACAGAGGGAGCAGGACCATGTTGAAGGCGACTCTGGATGCCAGCGAGCTGGTGATCGAATTTCAGACGCCCCCGCTATCCGCGGACCGGATCCGGCTGGAGATCGACGCGACCGTCGAAAACGAGCCGCAGGCGCGCGAAATCGTCGAGATCGACCGCGGCGAGCAGATCAACCGCGACGTCGATGGCCTGCTGATCGACCTCAGCTTCGACGATGCGGGGCTGCGCGGCTATCTGCGGCGCGCCGGCGCATTCCATCTGACGGATCACGACACGTTTACCGAAGGCGCCCAGGGCAACGTCTCGGTCGAAGTGTTCGATGCGGCGTCGAGTAAGCGTCTGACACACCTGACGATTCTGGCAATTGGTCCCGCGCCGCGCACAACCGGGACGCAGATCCGTGGGGCTGACGAACCGTTGCACGCACCGGCCGGCGCCGGCTGAGCGCGCCGACCTGAATCGTTTCTACAGTTTCTCGACCCAGTCGCTGATTTCGGTCAGGGCCGCGTCCGCCTCCGGCATGCGCCCGAACCAGGCCTGCCAGACGTGCGGCAACCCATCGTACAGGTGAAACTCGACCGCGTTGCCAAGCCTGCGCAGACGATCCGCGATCAACCGAGCATCATCGGCCAGGACTTCGGCGGACGACGCCTGCAACAGTAACGGCGGCAGCGCCGCCAGCGCGACGTCGTCGGCGGCCAGTGGAGACGCGAAGGGATCGTCCAGCGGCAGCGGCTGCGTGAAATACGCGGCCATCAGAAAGGCAATGTCCTCGCGCGACAGCATGGCATCCGTGTTATGGTTGGACTGCATCGCCGCACTTTGCAGCGACAGGTCGACGACCGGAGACATCGCGACCAGTCCATCCGGCAGCCGCAAACCGCGCGACTGCGCGAGCAGTGCCGTCGTCAGCACCAGATTCCCGCCGGCGGAATCGCCAAGGAACACGCCGGGCACGTCGGAACCATATTCAGCCAGCACGGCCTCCCAGGCAGCCGCGCAGTCTTCGACCGCGGCCGGATGCCGGTGCTCGGGGCCCAGGCGGTAGTCGACAAAAACGAGGTTCCGGCGCAGCCGACGCGCCAGTTCGGCGGCCAGACGCCCGTGCGAATGGACGGATCCCGCGACAAACGCGCCACCGTGAAAATACAACGCCACGCCGCGATCGGCCTGCGGGGGCGTGTACAGATAGCACGGCACACCGCCCAGCGTGCATTGGACAGGCTCGATAGCTGGGCGCGGGAACAGGCGGTCGATCTGGTCGAGCAGGCGTCGCCAGCCGAGCACGCCTTTGACGGGGGGTCCGGGATCCAGGCCGAGACGCGCGAGTTTGGCGCGCCATTGCGGGCCACGCGGCGCGAGCGTATAGAGTTCAGAAGCAAGAAAGGTCAGTCGATTGGCCAGACGGCCCTGCAATGAGGTCACGGTCAACAACTCCAGTGTCAGGTTTCCAGCACGAAGCGGGCCCGCGCGACATCGGCGGGCAACTGCGGCGCCGTCCACGTCGCATCGGGCAACAGGACAATCATCGTACCGCCACCGCCGCCACCGGTCAGCTTTGCCCCGGGCGCGCCGTGATCGAGCGCCAGTTGCACGAGCTCATCCAACAGATCCGTACTGGCGCCGTGCTGCGCCAGCCATCGGTGGAAGTGTGTCATCGCGCTGCCAAGCCCCGCGACATCGCCTGCCAGCAGCGCGGTTCGTGCGGCCTGGACCGTGGCTTCGGCGTCGGCCAGCGCGCCATCGCGACCGCTACGATCAAGCGATGCGGATACCCGCGCGACGACCTCGGCGGTCGGCAATCCGGGCGGCGTCATCCACAGCTCGAACCACAACGGCGCAGCACAGCGTGGCAGCGGCGCGATGTCTGGCCCGGCGGCCGTTCGACGATACGTGATCGGTCCGTCCGCGCACACGGTACGCACGTCGATGCCGCTTGGATTGCCGTGAAAGATGCGCTCCGCTTCGTCCGCAAGCGCGATCAGCTCGTGATCGACCTTGCCCCCCGCCGCATCCAGCGCGCGCAGCGCGGCCACCGACAACGCAGCAGAAGAGCCGAGTCCGGCGCCCTGCGGCAGGTCGCCGTCCGCCGATACCGGCACGAGCGCCCGCCCTGTCCGCTCGGTGGCCAGATTGCGAAACCAGGTCGTAAAGGCGTCCGGCAGCCCAGCGAGTGGCTCGCCTTCATCGAGCTCGACATTGACCTGCAAACCGACCGGCATGGCGATCGCGGTCGTACCGTGTACGACGGCGTGCTCTCCGATCAGGATGCACTTGCCGTGCGCCGAGCCGCGCCAGCTCATCCGGCGCGCAGCTCCTGCAAAACGGCTCGCGCGGTGTCGCGATCGATCTGACCCAGCGCTCGCAGCGCATCGGCCACCTGCTGGACCTCTGCACCTTCTGCGCCGACCTCGAGCGCGATCGCCCGGGCATGCATCGCCATGTGCCCGGCCTGGATACCCGCCGAAGCAAGTTGCCGAATCGCGGCCAGGTTCTGTCCGAGTCCGACTGCTGCAACGACCATCGCCAGTTCCGCGCTGCTCTGGACGCCCATCAGGCCGAGCATCGGCCGAACCCAGGGATGCGTGCCGACCTGTCCGCCGACTGTCCCGAGCGCCAGTGGGATCTCGATGCGCCCCCAGAGGCGGTCGCCGCGCACACGCCAGGTGGTCATCGACCCGTAAAACCCGTCGCGTGCGGCCCAGGCGTGCGCGCCGGCCTCGACCGCGCGAAAGTCGTTGCCGGTCGCGATCACGACCGCATCGATACCGTTCATCGCGCCCTTGTTGTGTGTCGCTGCCCGCCACGGATCGATCTCGGCCAGTTTACTGGCGGCTTCGATACCGGTGGCGACCTCGGCACCACTCATTTCGCCGACGGCGAGCAGTTCGGTACGGATCGAACATTCGGCCCAGGCGCGGCGCAGATCGGTCAGATTCGAGAGGATCCGCAGCACCGCCCGCCCGCCGGCGAGCTCTTCGAGGCGGCTGGCAACGTGTTCGGCGACGGTATTGACCGCATTCGCACCCATTGCCTCGCGCACGTCGATATGCAGATGGACGACCAGCATCGGAGCTTCGTCGTCCGGATGGTGCAGTCGCCGTATCCGCAGCCCGCGCATCCCGCCGCCGCGCCGAACGATACCCGGTATCGCCTCGTTCGCGAGTTCCTGCAGGTCGGACTCGGCCGCAACGATGGCGGCCTCGGCAGCAGCCAGATCGGGCACGTCAACCAGTTGCACCTGGCCGATCATGACCGGATCGGTCGCACCGGCCGTGTAGCCACCGCTCTCGCGGACGACCTTGGCCGAGTTGCACTGTGCCGCAACGACACTCGGCTCCTCGATCGCCATGGGCACGTCGTATGGGCGATCGTTGACGACAATCGCCGGCGCAACGGCCAATGGCAGGCCAAAAACCCCGATCGTGTTTTCGATCATGTGTTCGGCGATCGACAGCGGCAACACGGCCTGGTCGGCGAGTAGCGCGTCGGCCTGCTCATCGCTCAACAGCCCTTCGGCCGCAAGCGCACGCACCCGCCCTTCCCTGTCGAGCATGCGAAATTCTCGAGGTGTCAGCTTCATCGGTGGTACTCCTCCGGATCCATCTGGATCGAACCAGGATCGTTCAATGTTTCTCGCGCAAGACCCGACACGGCCGGACGAACGAAGCGGACACCGATCCCCTCCCGGTCCAGTGCCGTCCGCAGCGTTTCCCACTCATCCTGATGTTCTACATAGAAGAATGCAATATCACCGCCTCCGGCGCCACTTGGCTTGAAGGGCAATCCCAGCGACGCCCCCAACTGATGGCACTGTTCGAATACGGGCGGATACAGCGCCTCACCGAGCCACTGTCGCAGCGCGCGGTAGTGCTCCGCCGCCGCGGCGATCACGTCTCCCACGGACGCGCCCTCGCTCACCGCGCAAACGGTCTGGTCAACCGTATCGCGCCAGCTTTGCCACGCGTCCGTCTGCCGCGCCTGCCGCAGACGATCCACCCACTGGCGGGTGTCGGCCGACATCCCGGCACAGACGACGGCAAATCCCGCGGTTGCCGGAAACGGCAGCGGCCGCCAGAACGGGCCATCGTCGCCTCGACGATACAGCCCCACGCCCCCGTGAATGATCGCGGCGAGGTCGCCGCCACTGCCGGACTTGCCGACCAGCTCGATGTGGGTCTGCTCGGCACGCAACCATAGCGTGTCAGCCGCTGTGCAGCCATATCGCGCGGCCGCCAGCAAGACCGCCGCGGTGGCGCTCGACCCGAACCCAAGCTTGGCCTTATTGGTGAAAAAGCCGCTGGTGTCGAGTGCGGACTTCGCTCCCGCGACACGCGCCGCGCCCGGATAGAGCGGCTGCACCGGATCAACCGGCCCGTTTGCGGTGGTTGTCAGCGCACCCCACGGCGGTACTGCGGCGACCAGCGCGTGGGCTCCGTCGGTAACGGCGTATTCTCCGGCGAGAAACATCTTGCCGGGTGCGCGCCAGCGAATCGTTTTTGACAACCGACGGGTCACGCCGGCAGGCGCCATGGCTCCGGGGCGGCACCCGCGCGTTGTACGATCGGGCCATGGCCGATTTCGGTCGTGATCAGATCGACGACGCCGGGAATTTGTCGCAACTCATCCCCGATCCGTTCGGCATGACGGGCTTCGCAAAACACTTTGACGTGCGGACCGGCATCCATCGTGAAGCCGGCCGGGATGTGTTCCCGCTCCCGGATCGCGCGGACCCGCTCGATCACGGCCCACGTTACGGCATTCCAGTAAATGATCGCGGGCCGGGACGTCACCGGAACGGCGTGCATTTTCAGCGTGCTGTGTTCCATCGTCGCGAGCAGCGAGGCGAGATCCATATCGTGGATCGCCTGCTCGGCAGCATCCAGATCACTCGGGTGGGATGCAACCCACGCATCGTAATACGGTGACGTCCGACTCTGCGCCATTGCGTCGCGGCTCAGGTGTTTTTTGGGGCCTGTTGCGGTGCAGACGACGAGTACGCGAAGATCCCACGCAGCGGGGACCGGCAGCGCGCGTAGCGACACGCCGTCACCGACAGGATCAATGCGCGCGAATCCTTCGATCAGACTGCGCGGTGCGCTACCCGACACACGAAGCGTTTCAGCAATGATCCGGTCGCGGGACAGTTGCAGGCCAAATGCCTCGATCAACGCAACGACCGCAGCCGCACCGCCGGATGCCGAACTGGCCAGGCCGGCTGCGGTAGGGAAGCGGTTTTCGGTGCAAAAGTCGAGGTGTGCAGCATCGACACCCAGCCGTCTGCACAGCGCCAGGATCCGTTCGCGTTCACGCTCGCTCATCTCGCGGCCGTCCAGCTCGAATCGCCCACGACCATCCGGATCGACCGTCGTCACAGTCTGGAGCGCCCCGAGCGGCAACGACAGGCTGCCGACATCAGGAATGTTTCGCTCGGCATCGCGCTTGCCCCAGTACTTGATCAGCGCGATATTCGAGCATGTTGTGACCGTGACCGGACCGGTCACCCCACGCCTCCTTCATCTAGCGAAATCCAGTCGCGAAGTGGCGAACCAATCAGCCGTGGCACACGTCGCAGCTCCGCCGGGCGACGGGCGCCGGCCAGCAGGCAACCACGACGCAGCCCCTCGATCCAGTCGGCGAGAACGGCGTCCGCGTCCAGTTCGTCGTCTTCGAGCGCAATGAGAACCGGCCGGGCCGCGCCAACCAGTGTTGCGCCCAATGCCAGCGCGCGTAGCACATCAAGGACCGTACGAATGCCGCCGGAACTGATCGTGCGGAAGCCGCGGCGCACGGCCCAGGCGGTCGCCGCTGCGGTCGGAATCCCCCAGTCTCCAAACATCCCGCCAAATGGCGGCGCATCCGGCCGCGCAGCCTCGACCCGCGTCCAGCTCGTGCCGCCGCGACCCGACACATCGACCCACTCGACCCCAGTCGATCGGATCGCATCGAGCGCCTGCGGGGACATTCCCGCGCCGGTCTCCTTGACGATCAGGGGCAGACCAAGCTCGTCGCGATACCGGGCGATGGCGTCCACCGC
>RFIY01000252.1 GCA_003695505.1 Candidatus Dadabacteria bacterium
ACCAGCACGTCCCAGGTCAGCATCGACTGCGGAAAGTTGAAATAGCCGATGCCGGGGATCAGATGCCAGAGGCGTTGCGGGCCGCCCATGTCGGCCGTCACGAAGGCCAGGCACATGATCAGCGCGGCGACCGCGACACCTTCCCCGATCAGTACGGCGCGTGAAAAGTCGACATCTTCCAGTACATAGGCCGGCATCACGATCATGACCGCGGCCGCGGCGAGACCGACCAGAAACGTGAAGTTCGAGATGTAGAGCCCCCAGCTCACGTGGTCGGTCATACCGGTAACGGCCAGGCCTTCGCGGAGCTGAACTGTCCACGCCCAGCCGCCGGTGAGCATCACGATCGACAGGGCCGCCATCCACAAGTGGTAGGTCCAGTTTCCGGACGTTACTTCTTTCAGGGCATCAATGAAAAATCGTCGCATCGTTCAGTCCATGAAATACCAGAACTTGGGTTCGGTGCCGAGGTCTTCTTTGAGGCGAAATACCTTTTTGTTTTCCAGTACGTAGCGAATTTCACTGTTTGGGTCGAGCAGGTTGCCGAAGATGCGCGCGCCGGTCGGGCAGGCTTCGGCGCACGCCGGCAATTGCCCTTCACGGCTGCGCTGAATGCAGAAGGTGCATTTTTCCATCACACCCTTCTTGCGGGGTCGGTTGCCGAGGTAGTGCTGCTTCGGATTCAGTTCGTTGCGCGGAATTTTCGGCTCGTGCCAGTTGAAGCGGCGGGCCCAGTACGGGCAGGCCGCTTCGCAATAGCGGCAACCGATGCACCAGTCGTAGTCGATGACCGTGATGCCATCGGGCTCTTTCCAGGTCGCGCCGACCGGGCAGACCTTGACGCAGGGCGGATTCTCACACTGGAAGCACTGGGTGCCCAGATAGAAATGCCCCTCCTGCGGCACCTCGTGGAAGTAGTCTGCGTTGCCGTTCTCGGGGCTCATATGGCCGTTTTTGATTTCGAAAATGCGAATGTACTGCATCGTCGAGGCGCGGTCCTGATTGTTTTCGAGGACGCAGGCCCGGATGCAGTCACGATAGCCACGGCAACGCGAAATGTTGAATGCGTAACCGTACAGCACGCCCTCTCGCGCAGGCGTGCCCGCGATCGAGACGCGCTGGCCGCGTTTGAGCTCGGCGAGCCGTTCGAGCCGCGCGATGGTTTCGCGGCGTTCCTGCTCGGTCATCAGGCGGTAGTTGCCTTTGAAATACTCTTCCCATTCGAGCTGTCGCCGTTCCTTTTCAGCGTCGGACTTGCCGATGCTGGCCTGCGCGGTGGCAGCGGCCCCGAATGCGGCCGCACCGGTCAACAACGCCTTCATCGCGTCGCGGCGGTCCAGAGACTTGTCGAGCAGGGTGCTTCCTTTGGGTGTCTGCTCGGGGGCCGGGTCATCGGCTGCGGGCGCGGCAGGACCCGGCGAGCGGTCGCTGGCAATCATGCGCAGAAATCCGCCGAAGTCGAGGCGGCGGCCGCGGCGAGGTTCAGTGCTCGACATGATTCGACTCCATCGGACCAAGGCGTTCAGGGACGATGACCGGTGTGGCGACCGGCATGCGGGGCTTGAGGCTTGGGGAGTGAGGGTTGTGGCAATGCGCGCAGTTGGCGACGACGCGCGTCTCGGCCCAGCCGCTGAGACGCTTGCCGTGACTGCCGCCAAGCCAGTCACCTACCTGGTTGCGATGACATTCGCGGCACCGTGCGGCCTGATCGTGCAGAGGCACGTTGCCGTCGAGGGTCGTCAACAATTGCGGCCGATTGCGCTCGTGGCAGTCACTGCATTCCATTCCCGCCGCGTGCTCGATCGCAATGTCGTCATGGCCGGCACCATCCGGTTTGCGACCGGTGCCCTTGCCGTCGTGGCATCGTGCACACGTTTCGGCTTCATCAAGTTCCCGGGCAACGAGTACGGTCGTGGACTGGATGGCCACCGGTTCGGCGGACCAGCGCTCGATCGTCATCTGCCGCTCGGCAGCACTCGCGGTGAGGGCCGGTGCGTAGTCGTACGATTCAGGGGCGCGCTGGCAGGCCAGTGGGGCAAGCAGCAGCGCGAACAGCAGTGGCAAGGTGGCCCGGCGCATCAGTGTAGCTCCCTTGTGAAGACGGCTGCGACATCCTGCTGCGATGCGTGCAGCGGTACATGGCATTGCCTGCACGACGTCAGTTCGGGGTGGCTGGTGCGGATGGCCTTTGGCGTGGCCGGTGCGGCGTGGCAGGCGACGCAGTTTTCCCGCATCTGCAGTTCGTGCGGAATCAGCAGCGGTGACGTCGGGGTGGCCCGATTGCCGAGGGCGACACGGGGCGCAGGACGAAATCCGTTTGCGCGGAACAGCCCCTTGGCGTCTTGCGGTACGTGGCACTGCCGGCAGTAGACAAGCTCGGGGTGGGGCGTTTGCGGCGCCCAGGCGTTCAGCGGCGGCGCCCAGGAGCCGCGCGCATGGCAGGCGAGGCAGGCCTGCCCATCCATCGCCTCTGTATCGACGCTGTGCGGCACGGTTGGCGGGGCGCCGTCAAAGGCCCGATTCCTGTCGCGATCGGAAAGCGTGCGGGCTCGCGCCGGCACGGTTGCCGTCTGCGATCCCGGTGCCTGCCAGACGGCCGTGGGTCCCGTCGACCCAAACGGAGACAGCGCAGCCTGCCGGACGTCGATGGACGGCGTGACGGCACGGCGGCTGCCGATTGCCGCGATCAGTGCGAGTGAGACAATCAGGACGATCGCGATACTGGCAAGTCTGCGGGTCAGCACGTTGGTCCTCCGTCAGCCCAAACCACGATACTCAGGCTCGCTCGACCCGGACGGCACATTTCTTGTAGTCCGGCTGCTTCGAAATCGGGCAGAATGCATCCAGTGTCAGTTCGTTGACCAGCTTTGACTCATCAAAGAACGGCACAAAGACCTGTCCCCGTGGCGGGCGTCCGCGGCCGTTGATGTGCGCGCGAATCTTCATGACGCCGCGACGCGACCGCAGGATGACGAGATCGCCTTCGCGGATTCCCAGTTCGGCCGCGTCTTCCGGATGGATCTCGACGTAGGCCGACGGGACTGCGCGATGAAGCTGCGGTACACGGCGGGTCATCGAACCGGTATGCCAGTGTTCCAGGACGCGCCCGGTGTTGAGCCAGAACGGATACTCTTCGTCCGGTGACTCCGCCGCCGGTTCGTACGGCCGCAGCCAGATTCGCGCGCGGTGATCCGGTTTGCCATAGAAGTCAAATTTCACATCGGGATTACAGGCTGGGTCGTATTCGCTGTTATAGCGCCAGGTTGTTTCCTTGCCGTTGACGTAGGGCCACTGGATGCCCGGTTTGGCCACGAGTTCGTCATACGGCGCCATTTCATGCTTTGGCCCGGCATGGAACTTGCGGTATTCTTCCCACAGCTCACGGATATGTGTTTCATATGGCCAGGGAAATTCCTTTTCGAAGCCCATTCGGCGCGCCACTTCGATGATCTGCCAGGTATCGCTCATCGCCTCGCCTGGTGGATCAAGCAGTTGTGCGAAGTGCTGGGTGCGACGCTCCGAGTTGCCGTACATCCCCTCACGTTCGATCCACATCGCGCTCGGCAAAATCACATCGGCGACGTCCGTCGTTGGTGTTGGATAGACATCGGACACCACAATAAAGCGGTCCTCCTTGAGCGCCGCGCCCCGATAACGATTCAGGTTCGGGATCGTGACCATCGGATTCGTGACCTGGATCCACATGAAGCGGATATCGCCATGATCCAGTGCGCGGAACATGTCGACGGTGTGGTGGCTGGGTTTGGGGGGGATGCGTTCGACGGGTACGTTCCAGATTTTGGCCGCCAGCTCGCGGTGTTCTTTTTTCATCACCACGCCGTGCGGCAATTTGTGCGTCAGCGTGCCCACTTCGCGCACTGTACCGCACGCGCTCGGCTGACCGGTCAGTGAGAAGGGACTGTTGCCGGGCCGCGAGATCTTGCCGACGAGCAGGTGGATGTTGTAGACGAGATTGTTGATCCAGGTGCCGCGTGTGTGCTGGTTCATCCCCATGCACCAGAACGACACTACATTGCGCTTTGGGTCGCCATAGAGCGAGGCCAGATAGCGGATGGCGTCGGCGGGAACACCGCTGAGTCGCTCGACCTTTTCCGGCGTGTAGTCCTGCAGGAACGCTACGAACTCGTCCCAGTTCGCGGGTTCCGGCTTGTCCTTGAATTTGAACGTGTCCTCGGTGCCATAGCCGATGTTGGTCTTGCCTTTGGCAAAGGCGACGTGGCGCTCGATGAAGGCCCGGTCGATCCAGCCACGTTTGACCAGTTCGTAGCAGATCCCATTGGCAACCGCGAGGTCCGTCTGGGGCTTGAACAGGAAGGAATGATCGGCGGCGTCGCTGGTGCGCGTCGTGCGCGTTGCGAGGTCGATGATCACCGTCCCCGGGTGGGTGCGGCGCCGTTCAAGCAGCCGTGAAAAGAGGACCGGGTGCATTTCGGCCATGTTATTGCCCCAGAGCACGAACACATCGGCGTGCTCGATGTCGGCGTACGCGCCCATCGGCTCGTCGAGGCCGAACGACGTCAGGAAACCGGTCACCGCACTGGCCATGCAGAGCCGGGCGTTGGCTTCGAGGTTGTTGGTGCCGATGCAGCCCTTCATGAACTTGCTTGCCGCGTATCCATCCGGAATCGTCCATTGACCGGAGCCGTACATGGCGACGGCGTCCTTGCCATGCTTGTCGATCGTCTCCTGCATTTTCGCGGCAACCAGGTCGAGGGCTTCTTTCATCGGGACCGGAACCAGCTTGCCGTTCTTGCGGACGTACGCTTTGGTCAGGCGATCGCTGCCATACAATGCCAGAATCGAGTGATACCCCTTGACGCAGGCCAGACCCTTATTGGCTGAGCCGCGGCGGTCGCCGCGTACCGCGACTGCGCGTCCGTTCCGGATCGCAATCTGCAGGCTGCAGCCGACACCGCAAAAACGGCACGGCGCCTTTTCCCAGCGGACGCCCTTCAGGTCGACACGGCTCGGTGGCCCCGCAAAAGAGACGCCCGGCACGAGCTGTGCGGCGGCGGTGACGGCGGCAGCGGCTGCTGCGTCATGGATCAGTTCACGACGGGTGCGCATGCGATTGTTCTCCTGTCTCTGGATCATCCCAGGCAAACGTCAGGTTCAGGCTGAAAATGCCCGGCAGTTGCCGCAGCCGCTCGAAGGCGGTCTTGTGGCTGTCTGTATCGGGCGTGTCGAAGACAGCAACGATCATCCGCCGCTCGTTATCCGGAAACGCACGCACGCAATCGGGGTCCTGCTGCAGGGTAGCCAGCAGATCGTGAAGGCGTTCTGGATCGGGCAGAATCAGGTAGCTGGAAATGGGCATGGCGTGGCTCTCCGTATCCTGTTTGTGATGCTAACAGGAGAAAACCACCAAAAAATTGATCCCAATCAATTCATGTGCGAGTTCGTGGAACCGACTGTTGCCGATCAACGTCCGTTCTGGAGATGGGCGCGTAGCAGCGTGATCAACTCGTCGAATGCGGTCTGAACCGTGGCTTGCCGACGGGTCAGTTCCCGTTCCAGTTGGTCGGGAGTTTCGAAGCCCATTGCCCGCGCGAGCGCGCGAAGCTGCGCCGGCTGGCGCGGCAGTCGGCTGCCGGGTCGGTCGAGCACAAGGTGCAAACGGGTTTCGAGCTTTCGGTACCAGCAGAGGTGGTCATGCAGCTCGTGCAGCCGTTTCGCGCCCGGGAGGTCGGCGTCCGCGCATGCTGACAACGTGGCGATTGGTGAATGCAGATCCAGCTCCGGGGCGTCGCGTACGAAGCGCAACTGGAACAGCGACGTGATGGTCTCGATGTCCGCCGTGCCGCCGGGGGCAGCCTTGATCGGCTCATTCGGGCTGCGTTCAGCGATCAGTTTTTCGCGGATGCGTAGCATCTCATCGAGGTCGGTTTCAGTCACGGGGCGCTCGAAGCAGGCGCGGTGGCGGGTCTGCGCCAGTGCATCGTTGATGGTCGAATCCACGACGCAACGCCCCTTGACCAGCGCAACGCGTTCCCAGATGGCGGCCTTGTCCGTCTGATACGCCACAAACGACCGCAATGTCGTCACAAGCAGGCCCTGGTTGCCACTGGGACGCAGGCGCATGTCGACCTCGTAGAGCTCGCCTTCGCGCGTGTGGGTCTGCAACAGCGAAATCATGCGCTGCGCGACACGAATCGCAGACTCCAGTGTCAGGCGTTCCGACTCGCGTGCGACAAACACCAGGTCGAGGTCGCTGCCGTAGTTCATCTCTCCGGCGCCGAGTTTTCCCATCGCCAGCGGGGCAAGGGTCGTCTCGTCGTCGGCCGCGAACTGGAAGCGGGGCGCGAGCACATCGAATGCAAGCCGCCGAACGCGCTCGAGGATGACCGCCGCGAGGTCGGATAGCTGTGCCTGCACGGATGCAAGCGGCAGTTCGCCGTTGAGGTCGAAAAAGCCGATGCGCAGAATTTCCTGTTTGCGGAAACGGCGCAGGATGTCCGAGACTTCCTCGACGTCCCTGCGGTCGACGCGGGCGAGCTGGTCATCGAGCTGCGCGGACAGCTCGCTCCGGTTCCGGACCGGTGTGAGGTGTGGGCGCAGCACCAGTGTGTCCAGAAACTCGGGGTTGCGGATGAACAGGTTCCCGAGGTGACGGCTGCCAGCGAACAGTGCGCTCAGCGCGGTCGCCACGGCCGGGTTTTCCTTGAGCAGCGCGTAGAGATGCGCCCGTCCGCCGACGCGCTGGATGAACTCGACGGACAGTGGCAGCGCCTGGTCGGGGTTTGCCGTTGCGCTGATTTCTTGCAGCAGGTGCGGCAGCAGTGCCTCAAACTGCTCCCGGGTTCGACTGCCATATACGGATGCGCGGGGTCCTGCGACGAGGCGATCGAGCCAGGGCAGTGCGTCATCCGGTCGTTCGAAGCCGATCCGGGCGAGTAGTTCCTTCCGGCCGTCGTCGTCGAGTGTTTCGTTCTCGAGCAGTTCGTAGATTTCCGTGCGAATTTCGGGTGCGTCCTTGTCGCGCTTGTACAGCAGCGCGAATTCGTTGGCGACATTCGACATATGTCCGCGCAGATCACGCACCATCGTGTCTGCGGGAGACGCGCCCCGGTAGCCGGCCGCGCGTGCAAGTTCACTGGCGAGCGGCTCTTCAAGCGGCAGGATATAGGTCTGCCGGTCGTCCCGGGCCTGTACGGTGTTTTCGATGTGACGCAGAAAAGTGTAGGCTTCCCGGAGACGTTCCGCGATATCGGTGGGCATCAGGCCGGCATCGGCGAGCGCCTGGATCGCGCCGAGCGTGTCGCGTACCTGCAAGGCGGGCGTGCGTCCACCAAAGATGATCTGCAGATTCTGAACCAGAAACTCAAGCTCGCGGATACCGCCGTTGCCGTGTTTCAGGTCGATCATGTCTTCCCCGTGGCGCGTCGCTTCGCGATCAATCTTGTCGCGCAGATAGCGCATCGCGTCGAGCGATTCAAAATCGAGGTGGCGCGGAAAGACGAAGGATTCAAGCTGCGCGAGCAGACGGTTCCCGTACGCGGTGTCTCCGGCAACGGGACGAGCCCGCAACAGCGCGATGCGATCCCAGGTAGCGCCCCAGTTCGGGTAGTATTCCGCAAAGGCGTCTCCGGAGGGCACGAGCAGACCACTCTGGCCGCCCGGGCGCAGCCTCAGATCGACCCGATAGACGAAACCGTCGGGGGTCATCTCGTTGAGCAGGCGGGAGGTGGTCTGGACGACCTTTTCCCAGTAGCGTTGCGCGTCGGTGTTACCGTCTGTTCCTCCGGTCGTCTCGCCGCGATTGTGGCTGCAGACAAAGACGAGATCGACATCGGAACTGAAGTTCAGCTCGCGGACACCGAGTTTGCCAAAGCCGATCGCGACGATTGAGGCCGGAGATCCGTCCGGGTTGGTGACCGTCCCGAAGCGTGCGCTCATTCGTTCCATCGCGGCGCTCAGGGCCGTGTCGATCAGACGTTCCGCAACCAGACTCAGTCCATACCAGACCTGTTGCGGGCTCCAGATGCCGAGCCCCTGCGCGAGTGCGAGCCGACCGTGCGCGAGATTGCGGGCGCGGCGCAGGCTGACAACGATGTCGGCATCAGAATCGTCGAGCAGACCGCCGATTTCCTGGCACAGTTCGTCCGGGCCCTGCACCAGTACATCACGGCAGCTACGGTCGATCAGATGGGGATGCTGCCGGACACAGAGGCGCAGCATATCCCCGTAACCGAACGCGAATGCAGCCAGCTCGGGATCGGGACTGTCCACCAGGGCGGTTGCTTCGTAAATGCGGTCGAGATCCTTGCGGGCCCGTTCCGGGTCGGGTGCAATATCGTCGATCGCTTCCAGAAGCTCTGCTTCGGTCATGCGTTGTCAAGCGCTTCGCGCAATAATTGCTGCACCTGTTGTGGGTTGGCCTTGCCCTGCGTCTCTCGCATGACCTGTCCCATGAAGAAGCCAAGCAGCTTTTTCTCGCCGCCACGATAACGGGCGACCTCGTCGGGATTGGCATCGATGACCTTTTGAACCGCCGCGGACAGTGCGCCGCTGTCGCTGATCTGGACCAGACCTTCCGCTTCGACGATCTCTTCGGGATGGCGCTGGTCTTCCAGCATCTTCTGGAAAACCGTCTTTGCAATCTTTCCGCTGATCGTGCCCTTGTCGACCAGCGCGAGCAGGCTCGCGAGTCGGGTCGGCGTAACCGCACAGTTTGCAGGATCATCGGTCACCGCAAGAACCTCGTTGATGGTCCAGTTGGCTGCCGCGCGGGGCGCTGCTCCAGCGGAGATCGTTGCTTCAAAGTAGTCCGATATGGCCACCGATCCGGTCAGCGTCAGCGCATCATCGGACGATAGCTCGTAGGCTTCACGAAAACGCGCCCGCCGTGCCTGTGGCAGTTCTGGAAGTTCCGTCCGAATTTGCTCGATTCGTTCCGGCGCGACGACCAGCGGTGGCAGGTCGGGGTCCGGAAAATAGCGGTAGTCGTGCGCTTCTTCCTTGTCGCGCATGGCGTAGGTACGCTGGCGATCGGCATCCCATAGCCGCGTTTGCTGCACGATCGACTGCCCGGATTCGATCAGCGCGATCTGCCGGTCGATCTCGTACTGCACCGCGCGCTCGATGAAGCGGAAGCTGTTGATGTTTTTCAGTTCCGTTCGCGTGCCCAGTTTGTCGTCACCGCGGCGCCGGACGCTGACGTTGGCATCGCAGCGGAAATTGCCTTTCTCGAGGTCTCCGTCGCTGCTGCCAATCGCCCGGACGATCGCGTGGACTTCGCGCATGAAGGT
>RFIY01000253.1 GCA_003695505.1 Candidatus Dadabacteria bacterium
AACACGATCGATTTCTTTCTGCTCGGCACGCGCGGCGTGCTGAGCCTGACTCCAGAAAAAACGAGCATCGAGAACGCTTATCGATTCTTGCGGGCCTCGGTGCTGCGGATGTTGCGCTCGATCAGTCAGCATCGTGGTTACCAGAATGTCGTGCGTGATGCCGAACTTGACTTTGCCGGTGGAACGGATCTCAAGAAACTTGTCAGGAAATTGGCCGAGGCGGATCCCGAGGCGGTCTCGCTTGATCGCGTACTGCGAACACTGCGGGTCGGAATTGTCCTGAATCAGGTCTGGGATCTCGACGAGCTGGCCGTCGCTGAGCATGTACGCACGGCGGCGCGACGTCACCTGATGCTGGCCTTACGATTCTATGGTCCTGTTCGGCACGAAGATGTTGTTCCGCGGGCCCTGCGGCGCAGCAAGTCGCCGATTCTGGATGTCCTGGCCAATTCCACGATTGCCGATGACATCGAAGGCGTGGTCGATCACATTGTGCGTGATGCGGATCATGCCGGAGCCACGCTGGGGCAAGGTCATTCATGACGGATCACTACGCCGTACTCGATGTGCCAACAGACGCCAAACCGTCCGAGATCGGCGCGGCCTACCGATCCTTGCGTGAATTGTACGACGATGATCTGGCGACGTATGGCCTGCTCGATGAATCTGAACGGCGTGTCGAACTGGAGCAGATTGAACGCGCATATTTCGTTCTGAGCGACTATGCGCGGCGTAAGGCGTACGATCGTCAACTGCAGGCAGAAGGGCATGCCGGGCCGTGGTATGAAGCGCCTGCGGCGCCAGAGCGGATCACCGATGCTGCCGCGCCAGCAGGCATGCAGGAGCCGGCGCCGGAGCCCGCATCCGAACCTGAAGTGGTCGCCGAGCCAGAGCCGGCGAAGCCGCAGTCCGCGCCGAAACGCGAAATCCCGGCCATCCCCGAGGAGGGCATCAGCGGTGACTGGCTGCGCCAGGTGCGGGAAGCGCGCGGCATGGACCTCGAAGATCTGTCCCAGCGCATCAAAATCACGATGACGCAGCTCGAAAACATCGAACGGGAGCGGTTCGACCGACTTCCGGCTCCAGTCTATTTGCGCGGGTTCCTGCAATCCTATGCCCGGGAACTCGGCATCGATCCCGAACGCGTCGTCACCGACTATCTTGCGATTCGCGAGCGCTGGGCCGAACATCCGTGACGCAGCCCCGTTTTGCGCTGGTACTTGGGGGCGGTGCGGCGCTCGGCTATGCGCACCTCGGGGTACTTGACGTCTTTGAGCAGGAAGGGCTGATGCCCGATCTGATCTGCGGCACCAGCATGGGCGCACTTGCCGGCGCTTCCGTGCTGGCCTGGAGCGGCGCCGGTGAGGCGATTCGCAGATTTCGCGTCGCGCTCGATGATCCGTGGGTCATGAACCTGGATTTCTCCTATCTGCGCAAACAGGCCGGGGAATCGTTCTGGGATCTCTTTTTTGGTCGTGTCCGCAAGGGGCTGCTGGTCACGCAGTCGATGATCCGTGACAGCATCGTTGGTCCGGACAGCTATGATCGCATCTTGCGCAACCTGATTCCCGATGAAGCGATCGAGGAGCTACGGCGTCCGTTCGCGTGCATTTCAACCAACCTGATGTCGCCGCAGCCTCGCACGCTGTGGCGTAGCGGCTCGCTGATGCAGGCCGTTGCGGCAAGCTGTGCGATTCCGGGCATTTTTCCGGCACAGACCATCGACGGCGAAGTCCACGTCGACGGCGGATCGATCGAAAACATCCCGGTGCCCGCAGCGCGTGAACTGGGGGCGACCTTCGTTGTCGCCGTGTCGGTGGATCAGGAAGAACCCGTTGGCCCCAAAGGGGTTGCCGCCGAATACTTTATCGCCGCAAGTCATCTGGCGCGTCGTCGCCTGACCGAATTGCAGATCGCCGATGCAGATGCGGTGCTGTATCCGAATCTGCGACAATTTCACTGGGCAGACTTTCAGGCGCTTGGCGATATTGTCGAGGCCGGACGACGCATCGCGCGCGCGTCGGTCGCCGATATTCGCCGGGCCTGGGGTGAACATCAGAAACAATACCGGAAGGGATGGCGCAGATGGCGACATCAGTAGGCACGATCAGATCCATTATGTTGTTGGCCGGCGTGAGCGCGCTGCTTGCCGCCTGCGAGGTGCATCCCACCTCTGAGGCGCTGCCGTTTCTGGAGCCAGGGGCGGGGCAGGCGCCTGGTTCGGTTGCCGCCGAGCCGGTTACGGGCGAGGCCCGGGTACAGCCCGTGTCGTTGTTCCTGGGCGACGGAGCCGCGCAGGAGGTCGTGCCACTGGGCCCGACTCGTTTCTATGTGTCGGATGGGCGCGCACTCGCGGAGGATGCACGTATTGGTGTGACGAGTACCACCGCGGTTGATTTCACGATCGCTGCTCGCGACTTTGGTGGTGCCGTGCTCGTAGAGAGCGAGCTGGCGCTGAATGTCGTGACCGAACCGGTAGCCGCCGTCGCACCCGGCCGCCGTCTGGTTCGTGTCATCGCGCGTGGATCACGGTCGATTCGCGAGCCCTTGCAGGCGATCGGGCATGACGGAGGGGATCTCGTCGTCACCTGTCCCCGGCGCGCCGAAGGCGCGGTCTGGGACGAGGATGCCCGGGCATGGGTCGCGGCGATCTGGCAGACGGCGCGCGATGGTGGCTGCCCGGTATTGCGGGCACCCCTGTTGCCCACGCGTGACTGAGCGCGACGACGATGTGCGGACGGTCGAACTGACCGATTCCGGGCGCCTCGATGCAGTACTCGCGGGGGCGCTGCCCGACTGCTCGCGTAGTCGACTCAGTCGCTGGATCCGTGAGGGCAGGGTACAGATCGACGGCGTCGCAGCAACTCGCGCGTCCCAGCCCGTCCGGGCGGGAATGCAGGTACGGATCGAGTGGCCTCCTCCTGCGCCACCGGTGACCGGCACCCCGGTCCCGTTCACGGTGCTCTACGAGGACGATGCGATCCTCGTGATCGATAAACCAGCCGGGTTGATCGTGCATCCTGGCGATCTCAACGAAACCGGGACACTGGTACACGGCCTGTTGCATCGTTACCCGGAACTGGCGAACGCTTTTGGCGACGCCGATCCCCGCAGGCCGGGAATCGTGCACCGGCTGGATCGCGGTACCAGCGGTGTCATGGTTGTGGCGCGAACCGAGATCGCTCGGCAAAAACTGGCAACGGCCTTTGCGGAGCGGCAGGTCAACAAGCGCTATTTTGCCTGGGTGTACGGGACCGCGCCAGAATCCGGGACCTGGGATCAGCCAATCGGCCGCCATCCCCGTGATCGCAAGCGGTTTGCGGTCGTCGCCGCCGGGAAGCCAGCGGTATCGCACTTCAGGCGGCGCTGGATGCGCGATGGCGTTTCAGCGATCGAGGTCGCGATCGAGACAGGGCGAACACACCAGATTCGCGTACACGCAGCCGCAGCCAGACTGCCGCTGCTCGGTGACCCGGTCTATGGCGCGCGTGCAAAACCGCCGGCGGCGTTTCGGGACTGGGCGGGCAGCCGCAATCGTCCTGCGTTACATGCCCATCGATTGACGTTTGCGCACCCGGTCAGCGGTGAGCGCGTCACCTTCGACGCGCCGCTTCCGGATGATCTAGCGGAACTGGATGCTCGCGGATGCTGACATCATCTTTGCTTGACAAGGTGCAGGTAGCACACGGATTTTGTAGCGAAGCTGATGCGCTTCCCGAAGGGCTGGCCCTGCCGCAGCAGGTGCACGGGGTGCGCGTCGTTCAGCCCTGCAACCTCGACAGCAAGCCGGCGGATGGCCTCTGGGTATCGCGGGGCGTTGCGCCGATTGGGGTCCGGACAGCCGACTGCATTCCCGTGCTACTTGCCCATCCTGACGGCGTGGTCGCGGCGATTCACGCGGGCTGGCGGGGTGTCGCGGCGCACATCGTCGAACAGTTCTTGCAACGCCAGGACAGACGCTTCGGGCGCAAATGGGGAGACTGGCGCGCGGCCCTTGGGCCAGCCGCCGGGGGCTGTTGCTACGAGGTTGGTCCCGAGGTTCTTGCAGCGCTTGGGCTGTCAGGCGGTAAGCAGTGCATCGACCTGCGCGAGCTGCTGCGGCAGCGCCTGGAGGCCGTTGGTGTGGCGGTCGACATCGTCGGTCCCTGTACGATTTGCAGCGGTGGCGCGTGGGCCAGCTACCGCCGCGACGGGCAGGCCGCCGGGCGCAACGTCGCGTGGATCGCACCGCGCCGGGGTTCTGCGGTACACTGAAACACGTTTCAGTTTATTGCCCAATTGGTCAAAAACAGTGAGAGAGGCGCAGCGTGGCGTATCCGAAAGACATCGGTGTCATCGACCTGATGATGAACATCCCCGGCGAAGACAGCAGCCAGTGGTACGAATTCCTCAAGCCGCTGCTGCTCGACAAGGAATCGCGCGAGCAGTTCAAGATGCCGGCCCAGTATATGTTCAAGGACATCCCGCAGACCGGCAAGCTCGACGACTACATTTCCTGGACCGTCGAGCAGATGGACAAGTTCAACATCGAAAAGGCGATGCTCGGCATCAGCGGTCCGAATTCCCGCAACCTCGAGGCCGTACGACGCTACCCCGATCGCTTTTTCGCCTCGGTCGAAGCCAACCCAAACAACGGCATGGACGAAGTTCGCAAGATTGAGCACCTGTACCACGAGTACGGGATCAAGGCCGTGACCGGATTTCCGTCCGGCCTCTGTCCGCAGGTGCCGATCAATGACAAGAAATGGTATCCAATCTACGCCAAGTGTGTGGAGCTCGACCTGCCGATCTGCGTCTGCGTCGGTGTGCCAGGCCCGCGTGTGCCGATGTATCCGCAAAAGGTCGAGCACATCGATGAGGTTTGCTGGTTTTTCCCGGAGCTGAAGTTCGTGATGCGTCACGGCGCCGAACCCTGGACCGAACTGGCTGTCAAGCTGATGCTCAAGTATCCGAATCTCTACTACAGCACCAGTGCGTTCGCGCCGCGCCACTACCCGAAGGCGATCATCGACTACGCCAACACGCGCGGAGCGGACAAGGTCATGTACGCCGGCTATTTCCCGATGGGGCTGTCGCTGGAGCGCATTTTCGGTGACATGGAACAAGTGCCGTTCAAGGACGAAGTCTGGCCGAAATTCCTGCGCGAAAACGCGAAGCGGGTGTTCGGCGTCTGACCACGCCCGCCAGCGCACTGGTAGTGCCCCAGCGATTGTCCGGATGGCTGGCACAGACGAAGCCGACCGGCACAATCCGCCAAGGTGAACGTCCATTCCCTTGACAAAGCGTTGTGTGGGCTTATGCTTTGATATGAAATCAGTCGATGTTGATGCATTTGGGCGCTGTTGCCTTGAAGGAGGACCACGATGGAACGGTATGGCGTACTCGCGGGAAGGATTCTGCTGGCGTTGATCTTCGTGATGAGCGGACTGTCCAAGATTCCCGGATGGGATCAGACGGCCGCGTACATGGCTTCCGAAGGCATGCCAATGGTGCCCCTGTTTCTGGCCGGTGCGATCGTGTTCGAGGTGCTCGGCGGACTTTCGGTGATGGCGGGCTTCTATGCGCGGGTCGGGGCCGCGGCGCTGATCATTTTCCTGATTCCGGCGACGCTGATCTTCCACGATTTCTGGACCTTGAACGATCCGCAACAGCAACAGATCCAGATGATCATGTTCATGAAGAACCTGTCGATCATGGGGGGGCTCTTTCTGGTACTCGCGCGGGGGGCTGGGCCGCTCAGCATCGATGAGCGGCAGGGACGCGCCTGAAGAAACAGCGGTGTGCCCCGGAGCAGGCCTGCGGCGACGACAAGAAGGTGGTGTGGCCGCGGTGACCATCGGGCCAGTCGCCTGGCGGTCGTGTGTGCCGTTTTCTTGCAGTATCCTTTCAGTGTGGTCATCCCGGACGGG
>RFIY01000254.1 GCA_003695505.1 Candidatus Dadabacteria bacterium
CGTCATATATCGCGCAAGAGGGCACCGCAGCGACAGCACATTTAGACATTATGCAAGGCTGACCCCGCGCCCAAGGCTGACCCCGCGCCCATCCGCCTTCGAGTACGCGATGATCGACCGATGAATCACTATTGAGAAGGCTGTCTGCCGGCCATCAGCTTCGGCCGCTGCCCCTGTAGTTTCGGACCGGGCTGCGCCATTCATTGGCGAGCCCGTTCCAGAGGGCGATCTGGATCGGCTGCCCGAACCTCGTGCCAGTCATCGCGGCGCAAATCGGATGCGCCGACGACCCTCCGGGCGAAGCCCATTTGTGCATCGAGCAACGGGCTCGGGTACAACCCAAAGCTCAAGAGCAGAGAGGCCAGCACCCCAAAGCCAATCGATTCCCGCCGACGAATGCGCATTGGCCACGCGACCGCCCTCGCCCCACAAAACAGCGAAAAGTACATCTTGAGCAAGGCGATACCGGTGAACACGCCGGACGCAACGAGTCCAAAACCAACACCCGGAAAAGATTCCGTCGTGCCGCCGATCAGCAGATCTTCAGCAATGAAACTCGCCATCCCGGGAAAGCCCGTCATGGCAAGGCCAAACAGCAGAAAGCTGCCTGCCAGGATCGGCATCTGTTCCCAGGTCCCATGGTATCGGTCCAGTCGCAGGCGTCCAAGACGCGCCTCGACGGCGAGAACCGCGCGACTGATGCCCATGAACGCCAGCGCCGCGGCGCACCAGAGCACCAGCGCGCCGGCAATGGCCTCAGGTTGTCGCGTGCAAATACCCGCGATGACAAATGCCGACTGGTTGACGAACAGATAACCGCAGGCACGCCGAACATCCTGCTGGACGAGCAGGACGATTCCACTATATACGGCCGTAACGATTGCCAGGATTGCGAGGACGCGAAATACGACGTCGGCGGCCGCGGGCATCGCCGTCACGAGCAGCAGGGGCCCGAGCTGTGGACAAAGAAATGCCGCCATGGGACCGATCCGCCCACGTTCCAGACCGTCTGGTATCCACGCATGAAACGGGAACAACCCCGCGCGAATCGCAATTCCGACCGCAAGCAGCCAGGCGGCGACCATCTGCCAGACCGTACCTGGTCCGGTCAGCAGCAATGCGCAGCCGGTCAGAACCGACAGCGACGAAACCGCGGTCCATACCATGATGCGACGCCGCAATTCCTTGACGCCGTCCGAAACCCCGCGAACGAGCGTGGCGCCGGTCAACCACCACGCTGCCGCGAGTACCAGTGGCACGGGCGCACCCCACGCAACCTGAAGTGCACCCGTAGCGATCGCAAGTCTTCGCAGACCCCGCACATCGATGCGGTGGCGCGGCGTAACGATCACCGAGACGAGCCACAAAAGCGGCGGCAAGACGGCTGCCGCAGGTAACGCGCCGCGCGCGGTGATGGCCACGCCTGCATCAAACAGCGAAAGCATCAGCGCAACTGCGACACTCCAGCGCCAGATGGCTTCTTCAGCTCCTTTCCAGTAGCTGCGCACGAGGACGGGGACAACCACAAGCCCGGCGAACAGAAACGCTGGCTGCAGGACCATCAGGATGCTCCACGCGAATGCGCCGATCCGGACAATCGCCGGTCCAGGGCATCCAGCATCCGCGCAAGGCGGAGGATGGGACCAACGATGCAGCGCGCAATGACGACATCCAGATAACCACGCTCCAGCGCGAACGTATAGAGCCAGCCGGGAAGGTCGCTGCGACGGCGAACGTGCGCCGTGACCCCGCGTCCGTGCCGGCGGTTTTCGATAGCATGGTGTTCGTGCAGGACATTCGGCGCGGCGAGCAGCTCCAGCAGGCGGACGCAGATATGGCCAAGCATGTGGACAAAGGCCAGCGTGGTCCAGCCCAGCGCAATCTCTGCGACGATCAGGCCGGTCTGACTCAGCGATGCGTATGCGATGCGCGTCTTGATATCGGTCTGGGCGCGCATGACGATCGTCCCGTACAGTGCGGTCAGCAGACCCGTGGCCAGCGCGAGCGACCTCGCAACCGGGGAGGTTGCGAGCAGCGGTTCCGCTCGCCAGAGCAAGTAGCATCCCGCGTGTACCGACAGCGCACCGTAATAGACCGCGCTCGAGGGCGTTGGTCCTTCCATCGCCCTCGGCAACCAGCCTGAAAACGGGAGTAACGCGCCCTTGGCTGCAGCCGCGGTCAGCAGGAGCAGCCCGATGCAAAGGAGCTGCCACGCGGACAACACAACGGACAGTTCCCCCTGGAACAGCGTTGCCAGCGCGCCACTACCGCCCCAGTGATGCAGGAGCATCGCTGCGGCAAGCATCGCCGCATCGCCGATACGGTATGCAGCGTAGACAAACAGGGCGCTTTCGACGGGCTCCGGACGTTCATGGAAAAAGCCGACCAGCATCGCCGAGCTCAGTCCGATCAGCTCCCAGCCGACCAGAAGCGTCTCGACACTCCCGGCGAGAGACACGAGCATCATCCCGTGTACGAAAAGACCGAAAAAGAGGAAATACCGATAAAATCCTGGTTCGCGATGCAGATATCGCACCGAAAACGCGGCAACCACCCCGCATATCGCCGCGATGAACAGCGCAAAGATCAACGCGGGAAGGTCGGGTTGCAACAACATGGAGAAATGCTGCCCACCAGCAAATTGCCATAGCGCAACCGGCGTCGAGGATACACGCGAGGCGCCTGCGGCGAGCGCGACGATCGCAGCAACCGTGGTGACGGACATCGACAGCGCAACGGTCCGACGCAGCAGCGCCTCTCGTCGCAAAGCGGGAACGAGCGCGCTCGCCACGGCAAC
>RFIY01000255.1 GCA_003695505.1 Candidatus Dadabacteria bacterium
CGATGCGGCCATGGATGCCACGTCCTTCGCACAGCGAACATCCCTGGCCCACCATATGTCGAAACGGGCCATCCTGTTCGGGATCCCAGACGCGTTTCAGCCAGCGACGAACCTGAGGTTCTACCTCTTCGAGCGTCGCCGGACGGCGGCAGGCAGGGCAATTGCGCGGCACCAGTCGCTGGGCAAGCACGAGCAACAGCTCACCCAGCAGCGAGCGCAATGGCAGATCCAGATCGAGCAGGCGCTGCACGGCGTCTGGCCCATCATTGGCGTGCAGGGTTGCCAGGGTCAGGTGGCCGGTCTGCGACGCGCGCACGGCGGCTCGTGCGGTGTCGTAATCCCGAACCTCGCCGATCAGCAGCACGTCGGGATCCTGCCGCAGCATCACCCGAATGCCTTCGCTCCAGTCCAGTCCGACCTTCGGACGAATACTCGTCTGCTGGATGCCCTCGGCGCGATATTCGACTGGATCCTCGAGCGTCAGGATCTTGCGGTCGCCCGGCTCGGCGATCTCTGCAAGCGCCGAGTAGATTGTCGTCGTTTTTCCGGAGCCGGTAGGGCCGACGATCAGTGCCAGGCCGCTCGGCGCACGCGACACTTCGCGCCAGAGATGGGCAATCGGGCGCGGAAACCCGAGTTCCTCGATCAGGAAACGACGCGGATCATTCGGCAACAGCCGCAGCACGACATTTTCGCCGAGGATGGTCGGCATCGTCTGTATGCGAATGTCGAAGCCACGTTCACCAATGGTGTGCTGCATCGCGCCGGCCTGGGGTCGGCGATGCTCGCTGATGTCCATCGCGCCGCGAACCTTGATCACGTTGACGAGCGCGGACGCGACGTGTGGCGACCAGGGGCCACCACCGCTGCGCAGAATCCCATCGATGCGAAACCTGGCGATCAGGCCTTCGCTGCCGGATTCGAGATGGATGTCGGTCGCCCGGGCCGCCACAGCGTCGAGCAGGATCTGCTCAAACAGGCGGCTGCCGTCGATATCGACGTCCGCATCTTGCGGCGCTTCCGTGGCACCGGACTGCTGATCCTGCAGCGACGCCGTCAGGTCATACCACACGCGCGCATAGTCGGTTGGCGTCAGCACAAACACATCGATCTCGTTGCGACGCAACATGCGCTGGACGTCGTGCAGCACATCGGGGGACACGAATGGATCCGCCGTCGCAAGGACGATCTGCCCGCTGGCCCGGTGCAGCAGGGGCAGGATGCGATGACGAGTCAGATACGAGATGGAAAACTGTTGCACCTGCGGGACAGATGCGTCCAGGTCGAATGCGTCTGCATCGGCGAGAGGCCAGCCGGCCTGCTCGGCCAGCGCCGCATAGAGATCGACTTCATTGACCCGGACACCATCCAGCAACGCCTGGCCGAGTGGCACCCCTTCGCGACGGGCCAGCTCTGCGGCGCGTTCGACCTGATCCGACCCGACGATGCCACGCTCGACGAGAATTTCGCCGAGGCGACGATCCGACATGGCCGCGGCTGCGTTCATGCCGCCATCATATCAGGCGCGGCGAGGCAGCCGCGTAGCGTCAGGCCACGCCGGCTTTTTGCAGCAGCACCGTATGCAGGATGCCGCCGTTGCGATAGTAGTCGATCTCGACCGGTGTGTCGATGCGCACGATCACCGGAATCTCGACATCGCCGTTCGCACCGTGGGCGATCACGGTCAACTGCTGCTTCGGCTGCAGGTCGTCGCTGAGGTTCGGGATGTCAAACGTCTCCTCGCCGGTCAGACCGAGGGACTCGGCGCTGACACCGTCGACGAACTGCAGCGGCAGCACGCCCATACCAACCAGGTTGGAGCGGTGAATGCGCTCGAAGCTTTCGGCAATGACCGCGCGCACGCCCAGCAGGTACGTTCCCTTGGCGGCCCAGTCTCTGGAACTGCCGGTACCGTATTCTTTGCCGGCAATCACGATCAGTGGCGTGCCGTCGTCACGGTAGCGCATCGCGGCATCGTAGATGCTCGTGGTCTCGCCCGTTGGCAGGTAACGGGTGTAACCGCCTTCGATACCGGGCACGAGACGGTTACGCAGACGAATGTTTCCGAAGGTTCCGCGCATCATCACTTCGTGATTGCCACGCCGCGAACCGTACGAATTGAAGTCCTTCGGATCGACGCCACGCTCCATCAACCATTTCGCGGCGGGACTGTCCTTGGGAATCGCGCCCGCGGGTGAGATGTGGTCGGTGGTCACGGAATCGCCGAGCAATGCAAGCACGCGCGCGCCGGACACCGGCTCGATCGAACGCCGCTCGCGGCTGAGCGATTCGAAGAACGGCGCCTTGCGGATGTAGGTCGACTCCTCCCGCCAGTCGTAGCGCTCTCCGGTCGGTGCATCGACCGCCTGCCACATGGCGTTGCGGTTGATTGCTTCGTCGTATTCATCGACGAACATCTGGCGCTGGATCGCGCTGCGTACGGCGTCGGCGATCTCCTGGTTGGACGGCCAGATGTCGCGCAGATAGACCGGATGGCCGTCTTTGCCGGTGCCGATCGGTTCGTCGTCGAAGTCGATGTCGATTCGGCCCGCCAGCGCATAGGCGATGACCAGCGGCGGGCTGGCCAGGTAGTTGGCGCGCACATCAGGATGAATGCGCCCTTCAAAGTTGCGGTTGCCGCTGAGGACGGACACGGCGACCAGCCCATTGTCACGAATCGCCTGTGAAATCTCCGGCCGCAGCGGGCCCGAGTTGCCGATGCAGGTCGTGCAGCCGTAGGCGACAACCTCGTAACCAAGCTGCTCGAGGCTGGGCAGCAGACCAGCGTGCTCCAGATAGCGCGTCACGACGCGTGAACCGGGTGCGAGGCTCGTTTTGACATGGGCCGGAACCTCGAGTCCCGCTTCGACGGCCTTGCGCGCGAGCAACCCGGCGCCGAGCATGACCGACGGGTTCGAGGTGTTCGTGCAACTCGTGATCGATGCGATGACGATCGAGCCATCGCGCAGGGTCGCCGTCTTGCCATCGACATCGATGCTGACTTCGTTGCCGCTTGGCCCGAGCTCTGGCAGCACATCCAGAAAAGCCTGCTTCGCTTCGCGCAGTGCAATGCGATCCTGCGGCCGCTTCGGGCCCGAAATCGCGGGTTCGACCGTGCCCATATCGAGTTCGAGCACATCACTGTAACGCCGCTCCACACTGTCGTCGCGCCAGAGTTCCTGCGCCTTGCAGTACTGTTCGACAAGCTCGACCAGATCGTCGGGACGCCCTGAATCGCGCAGGTAAGCAAGGGTCGCGTCGTCGACCGGGAAGAACCCGCATGTGGCGCCATACTCCGGCGCCATGTTGGCAATCGTCGCACGATCGGCCAGCGAAAGCGCGTCGAGGCCCGGCCCGAAGTATTCGACGAACTTGCCCACCACGCCGAATTCACGCAACATCTGCGTGATCCGCAGCACCAGGTCGGTCGCCGTGGCGCCCTCGGGCAGCGTGCCGGTCAACCGAAAGCCGACGACTTCGGGCAGCAGCATGTAAAGAGGCTGATTCAGCAATGCGGCCTCGGCCTCGATGCCGCCGACGCCCCAGCCCAGGACGCCAAGACCATTGATCATCGTCGTGTGCGAATCGGTGCCAACGAGGGTGTCGGGGTAAGCCACGGTTTCGCCATCGACGACGCGCGTCTGGACGACGTTGGCGAGATACTCGAGGTTGACCTGGTGGATGATCCCGGTTCCCGGCGGAACGACGCGGAAGTTGTCGAACGCCTGCGCGCCCCATTTCAGGAATTCGTAGCGTTCGCGGTTGCGCTCGAATTCGAGTTTCATGTTTTGCTCAAGCGCTTCCTTGCTCGCCCAGGCATCGATCTGCACACTGTGATCGATGACGAGATCGACCGGGAGCACCGGATTGATTTTCTGCGCATCGCCGTCGAAATTGTCCGCCATCGCGTCGCGCATCACGGCCAGATCGACCACGGCCGGCACGCCGGTGAAATCCTGCATCACCACGCGCGCGACCTTGAACGGAAACTCATCGCTCTGATCGGGGCGCTGTTGCCAGCCGGCGACGTAGCGCACGTCCTTTTCGGTCACGGCAAAGCCATCGAGCTGCCGCAACGCGGCTTCGAGCATGATCCGAATCGTGATCGGCAGCGTCGCGACCTGTTCGAAACCAGGCCGAGACGCCAGTTCCGGCAGCGAGTAATAGGCGACCGGGCCACTGGATGTGTCGAGTGTACGGCGTACGTTGAACGGATCCTGCGTCATGGCGTTGCATCCTGTTCGGAAAGCGTTGCTGGAATGGGTCGCGAGTCCGGACGTTTTCTGTCCGATAAACGGCTGATCAGCGCGGGCTTACAGCACTATAATCAGGATACCAGCAGGATCTGAACCAAAATTCAGTCCGCCGGCGGAAGGTTGCCGAGCGCCAGCGCGGCGGCCGCGCGAATCCGCGGGCTGTGGTGGCCGGTCAGTCCGATCAGTACCTGTTCCGCGGTCGGGTCGCCGAGGCGTCCGAGGGCCTGAATACCGCGTTCGAGCGCCTCGCCATCCAGCGCCGGCAACAATTGAATGATCGGCACCACCGCCCGACGGTCGCGCAACTGACCAAGTGTTTCGAGCAGCAGCGCCTGAATCATCGTCGGTACATGCGGCAGGATATCGACCAGCGGCTTGACGAGGCGAGGGTCGCGTTGCTCCTGCAGCACCCGCGCCGCCGCGGCTGCAACATCCGGCGTTTCGTGCCGCAGACATTGCACCAGAATTTTGAGCACCTGGTCTCCTGGAACGCGAGCCAGACCGTAGATCGCCTGTACCTGACGCGGTGTTTCGCCGGACTTCAGCTCATTGATCAGATGCGACAGCCCGCTGAAGCCGTCGAGGCGTTCGAGCGCCGCATTGGCGACGCGTTGTACCGCCGGGTGCGGGTCATCCAGCAGCCCGATCAAGGTTTCCCGACGCTGCTCCATGCTCATCGCTGTTCTCCCGGCACAACTGTCGCTGTCCAGATCCGCATCGGTTCAGGGTAGCGGATGGCCCGCCTCACGTCCAGCAATTGCACCAGCATACGATCCGACGTCAGGCGGGCGCAACGACGAAGCGGTTATGGTCGGCATCGACGTCGACCAGGCGTAGTGGAAAGGTGGGGCCTGACGGTGTTTGCTCCACGTCCAGGGTTGCGATCAACCCGAGCGGTTCGACGCGCACGCGCAGCCGGCCATTTGCGGATGCCGCATCGGTCACGACCGCCGTCAGCGGCGTCGATGGGTGGCTTTCGAGATAGCGCAACAACCAGTACCGGCCCGCATCCGCCATCCAGCGCCGCGACGCCTGATAGCCCTTTTCGGCCGCCCTGACCAGGCGACGCAAACGATCCCGCTCCATCGGCGCGCGGCGACCAAGGACGGCCGCGAATTGCCGCTGGGCAAGGATGTCGACGAAGCGGCGGATCGGGCTGGTGGC
>RFIY01000256.1 GCA_003695505.1 Candidatus Dadabacteria bacterium
CCCGCGCCCGAGCGCATCCAGTTCGCGCAGCAGTTTGGCGCGTAACCCGGAGGACAGGCGCCCCTGCAGTCGATCCAGCGCCTTCTGGATCGCGTCGAGGCGGGTTGACGCCGCATTGAGTACGCTGCGCCGATGCTCGGGCGGCAAGGTTCCATTCAACCCGGTCCGTTCGAGCAGACCGCGGATTTCCCGCAACTTGAGCAACTCCGAGTTCTTGTCTTCTTCGCTGAACAAGACGTCCCAGGAAATCACCTTTGCGCCATCGCGTGCAAGATTCTCGACCGCATCGCCCATGCGACTGCGACTGAATGGCCAGCGCCCAAGGTCGTCGAGCGTCTTATCGTCGATATCGACGATCACGATCTTGTCCGATGCCGGCTGCGTCCCGCGCACCAGCAGTCGGAAATCGTATACTTTGAGCTCAAACAGATCGAGAATTTCGAGTGCTGGAATGTGCCGACGCGCGCCAAACAGCATCAGGGTCAGTACAACGGCCGTCATCAGGATCGAAATCCTGAATGGCGTCAGGTGAAAAACGAAGCGGAACAGACGTTTCAAGCTGGCTCTCCATAAAGCGGCTGCCGCCGCAGGGAAGGGATTCTGCGCAACATCTTAGTCAATGGAGCCTGCTCCGTCAACGGATTACACTTCGTCAAACGGACGGTTTGCGCAGCACCAGCGCCAGTTCTGGCAAAATACCCCTCCGCCAGCGGAACGGCAACATCCCATGCAAATAGGTCCAGAAGTCCTCGACCTCGAATCCGGCCGCTTCGAAAAACCCGATCCAGCCGCGATGATCGCGCATCCCGAAGTGGTGTTCCATCCGGTCTGGAATTGCATAAAAAATCCGCCGGATCACCGACCGGTTCGGCGTGGTGATCAGCCAGTGCCCACCAGGTTCGAGAATCCGCAACACGTCGGCGGCGGCAGCCGGCTGATGCTCGTAACGCAGGTGCTCGACGACGTCCGTTGCGAAGACCGTACGAAACGAATTGTCGGAGTATGGCAGTGGCTCCACCCCCAGTGTCGCGGTCGCGAACTGATGGTCTGGATAGAGCTGACGCGCAACTTCGATCGCATGCTCGCTGACATCGACCCCGTGCAGCTCTCCCCGCCCTTCGAAACGGTTCAGGAAGTAGCCGTACGCGCAACCGATATCGAGCAGCTTCGGCCCTTCGACCCACGGCTCAAACCAGTGTGCAAGCCGGTTGAAATAGGGACGTACATCCTTGTAGCCGCCAAAAATCTTGTAGAAAAAGCTGTCTCGTCCAGAGTAGTAATGCTCGGTATAGATCGATCGATACTCGCTGTCTGTTTTCTGCACTGGCTCCTGCTTCGCGCTCATCTGGCATCCTCCGCTCGGGCGATGTTCTCAGTGCGGCTGGCGGGAATCGAACCCGCACGGGCAATGCCCACGGGATTTTAAGTCCCGAGTGTCTACCAGTTCCACCACAGCCGCCGTCGTGACGGGATCGGGATGTCCGTCCCGGTTCCTAGATGATACCAATGCCAGCGCCCCCTTGAAATCGGGGCGCGGACAAAAAATTGACACGCGAGTCAATAATCGGGTATGATTGTCGTAGAACCGGCACGGCGCTGGTTCCCGGACCTGCACACCAGCCGGGTGCAAGGCTGTTATTTGTAACTTCTCTTTCTGGACGGAAAGAGCAACCATCGAAGGAGTGATGCCCTATGTCACGCAAGGTATGTGTGATCGGTGTCGGTATGAGCAAGTTCGCCAAGCCTGGCGCAAGTCCCGAATATAACGAAATGGCAAAGGTGGCCGGCGAAACCGCGCTCAAGGACGCCGGTATTCCGTACGAAGCTGTCGAGCAGGCCTACGCCGGCTACGTCTACGGCGACAGCACCTGCGGCCAGCGCGCCGTCTATGAGCTGGGCCTGACGGGCATTCCGGTCGTCAACGTCAACAACAACTGTTCGACCGGTTCGACCGCGCTGTTCCTGGCGCGGCAGGCCATCGAGGGTGGTCTTGCCGAATGCGTCCTCGCGCTCGGCTTCGAAAAGATGGAAAAGGGCGCGCTGATGAGCAAGTTCACGGATCGCCTGAATCCGATGGACAAGCACGTCACGACGATGATGGAAGTCCAGGGCATGGCTCCCGCCCCCGCAGCCGCACAGATGTTCGGCGGCGCAGGGCGCGAATACCGCGAAAAGTATGGTGTGTCGAACGAATCGTTCGCAAAGATTGCGCTCAAGAACCGTACGCACGCGGCCAACAACCCGTACGCGATTTTCAATCAGCCGTTGACACTCGAAGACATCCTCAACGCGCCGATGGTCTTCGATCCGCTGACGCGCTACCAGTGCTGCCCGCCAACCTGTGGCGCAGCCGCCGCAATCGTCTGCTCGGAAGAATTCGCGAAGAAGCACGGCCACAGCAATCCGGTCTACATTGCCGCGCAGGCGATGGCGACCGACCTGCCCTCCTCCTTCGAAGAGAAGAGCATGATGAAGGTCGTCGGTTTCGACATGGCCAAAAAAGCCGCGGATGAAGTCTATGAAAAGTCCGGCCTTGGCCCCGAAGACGTCGATGTCATCGAGCTGCACGACTGCTTCTCGGCCAACGAGATGATCACTTACGAGGTCCTTGGCCTTGCAGGTGAAGGTGAAGCCGGCAAGCTGATCGAGGACGGCGAAGTCACCTATGGCGGCAAGTGGGTCGTCAATCCATCGGGCGGCCTGCTCAGCAAGGGCCATCCGCTCGGTGCTACCGGTCTGGCGCAGTGCACCGAACTGGTCTGGCAGCTTCAGGGCCGTGCCGACAAGCGGCAGGTCGAAAATGCCCGTGTCGCTCTGCAGCACAACATCGGTCTGGGTGGCGCAGCCGTCGTCACGATGTACCGCAAGGACTGATTGCCCGGTCCTGCGCAATCCGCATGCAGAAACGGGCCGCCCCTCCGGGCGGCCCGTTTTTATTGTCCTGCGGCGGTTGCGGCAGGCAGGTTCCTCAATCCTTGCGCGCGTTCAGTCGGTCAAGCGGATTTTGTCCCAATGTTGATGCGGCTTTCCGGGATCGCCTGGACGGCACTGCGGAGCGGGTCTTGCGTGTCGAGGTGTTGGCCCGGGCGCGAGGCTTGCTTTGCGCGGGCTTCTTGCGTCGCCCTGCACCGGATCCGGTCTGCGCAGACTTTGGCAGCAGGCGCCGTGCAAACTCGCGGTATTCGGCCTCGATCGCCGCACCGATCCGCTCGGGATCGGAAACCTGTTCCGCATCGACGTAGACGCCAAAACCCAACGTATTGCCATAGCTCAGCAACGTAATATTCAGTCCAACCCCTTCCATCACCGGGCCGATCGGGCAGATCGCCTCGACCGGATAACCTGCCAGCGTCCGCGTCTCCGGTGTACCCGGGATGTTCGAAACGATGAGGTTGTGGACCGGCGGCGCGACTTCGGTCAGTCCACTTTCCCGATAGAGATCGATGGCAAGCCGAAAGCCCGGGGCGTTGAACTCTGCCCATTCCTCGAGAATCTCACCGCCGACCGCGCCGTGTTCGGTCTTGGCCTGCTGCGCATCGGCATGGATGGTCTGCAGGCGTTCGACAGGATCGGCGATATCAGTGGCGAGTGTCGCCCACATGCCCGAAACGCGGTTGCGAACTTCCTGCTCATCTGGCCGGCGCACCGATACGGGCACCATGGCGATCAGCGACTGCTCGGGGATGCCGCCATGTTCGTCCAGATAACGGCGCAACCCGCCGCCGACGATCGCCAGTACCAGGTCGTTCAGCGTGACCCCGGCAGCGGCCTTGATCGCTCTGAGGCGATCCATCGGCAAGATGATCTGGGCGTAGTCCCGTCGTGCACTCAATTGATGATTGAACAGCGTCTGCGGCGCCCGGTATGGCGCGGCGCGCACATGGTCTGAGCCGGCCTGATGCGTTTGCAATTGTCGCTCGGTCCGTAGCAGGGCAACCACCCCGCGAACCGAGTCGCGCACAACGCGCAACAACTTCTCGGGGCGCCTGACCAGATGCTGCAACGCGATGCGCACCAGCTCCGCACGCTCCGGCACGGGTTCACCCGTGATCGCACGCGGCAATGCACGCAGCCCGGCCCCGCTCTCTGGATCGCACGCATTCAATGTCAGCCTTGCGCCGGAGACGCCATCGACCAGCGCGTGGTGGTACTTGAAGAACAGCGCAAAGCGTCCGTCCGGAAGGCCTTCGATCAACCAGGCCTGCCAGAGCGGATAGCGACGGTCGAGCCGCCCGCAGGCCAGCCTGCCGATCAGTTGCTCGAACGTCCGCATCGTCGCCGGCTGCGGTAGCGCGATGTGATGAAGGTGGTGCGCCAGATCGAAGTCCGGGTCATCGATCCACCACGGATGATCCAGCGCAAGCGGCACTTCGACCAGACGCCGCCGAAACTCGGGATACTCGCGAACTCTGTTCGACAGGGCCGACCAGATCCCGGCAAATGCCGGCGCGTCATCTCCGTTCAGATCACAGATCACGGTATAGCAGACGTTGAAATGCATCGTTGCCGTTTCCATGTACAGAAACGATGCATCGATTCCGTTCAATTGTTGCATCCGGAGTCGACTCCTCACATATGAACCCGATTCAGGTTCAGAATAACAGGCAGATCTGACGGCATTTATTGATCGAGATCAGCAAGCTGCTGTCCGGCGCGCACACACAACTCGACCTGCCCCTCCTGGACACGCACCGGAACAGCAATCAGCGGACCATCCGCCGGCGGGCAACGAATTTCTCCGGTCTCCACGGCGAAACAGGCGCCATGCCAGGGGCAGACAATTTCGTCGCGATCGACATACCCCGTGGAAAGGGGGTAGTCCACATGCGTACAGCGGTCCTCGTAGGCATAGACGGCGTATCCGCGCCGCACGACGATCGCCGCGAACCCGCCTGGCGATACGGGGATGATCTCTGCCTCGGGAATGTCATCCAGCGGCCCAATCGAAACCCAGGACGAATCAGTCATGATCCCCACCCAATGCCACGGCTCGGCGGGCCGCATCGAGCGGCAATAGCAGACATTCGCGCCGTGATGGCGGCAGCACCGGATCGTCGAGCAGGTGCAACAACTGCGCCTCATCCATCTGATCGAGCGCACGCGCTGGTTTGCCTTTGAGCCATTCGGTCAGAACCGAAGCCGCCGCCGTCGTCACCGCGCAGCACTGCCCCTCGAACGCGGCGTCTTCGACGACGCCATCGTGTACGGTCAGCGCGATCGTCAGGTCGTCGCCGCACAGACGTCCCGTCTCGTGACGAACATGTGTTGCCTGCGGGTTTGCTCTGCGGTTCAGTGGCCGACTATAGTATTGCAGGAGGCGATCCATGGGGCCGAGTCGCACAGTCCATTCGGGAAAAACACAGCTAACCGGCGCTTGGACTACAGCGTACAGGAGAAACAGGCAAATGTACCAGCGGTTCAACCATTTCTCAACCCGAACACTATTCGTTTTGTTCGGTCTGCTCGCCAGCATCGCGGCAGCACAGGCCGATGATGCAACCGATGACGCGTTCAGCGACTTCGGCGAACTCGACCTGGCGGCCCTGCTCGATGCACCAGTTGAATCTGCCAGCGGGCAACGCGAACTGATCTCGGAAGCGCCTGCGGTGATTGAAGTCATCACCGCCGACCAGATCCGAGCATGGGGCAGTTCCGATCTGTACGAGGTGCTGTCTCATATCGCCGGCATCGAGAACATCGAAGACCACTGGGGCCGGACGCTGACCAACATCCGCGGCTCCCACGCCGCGCTGTTCAACAACAAGATCCTGCTGCTCGTCGACCGCTATCCGGTCTACGAAGTCGGCAATATGAGCTCGATGCTCGAAGAAATCCCGGTATCGGCGATCGACCGCGTCGAGGTCATCCGGGGTCCTGCGGGCGTACTGTACGGCACCAACGCATACGCGGGTGTAGTCCATGTGATCACCGAAGACCCGAAGGAGACTTCGGGATCGTTGTCGATTGGTGGCGGACGCATGCTATCCCCGGAGGGCGCGCTCGACGATGATCCCTGGGATCTGGAATTTCGGACGCGCGCCGCGCATACCTGGGACAGCGGCACACTTCGGCTGGACGTGCAAGGCCGCAAACTGCCGGAATGGACGGCCGAAGCCGTCGATGCTGTCATCGGTTCGACGGCACCGGGACAGCACGCTGATGATGCGTTTTTGCGGGATGAACGCCGGTTGTCCGGACTGGGGCGCGTTACGCAGCATTTTGGAGACCATTCGCTGCGCCTGCTGGGTGGCTATTTCATTCAGAAGAAATACAAGTGGGGATTCCTGCCCTGGGTCGAGATCGAATCGCGGCCGTCCGAAATGCAGGACTGGTACGCCGATGCACGCTGGCAATGGACCGCTTCGCCGCAATCCGTCGTTCGGGCCAGCATTGGCTATCAACACAATGACCAGTACAACGAGGCAGGCACGATCCCGGCATTGGCCTCGCTTGGCCTGACGGAAGAAGCGGTTGTCACCGTTGACACCAACCGATTGTCGCTCTCACTGGGCGCGGATCATACGCTGGCCGACGGCGACCTGACACTGCAGGAAGGCCTGGATCTGGCCATTCACTTCTTCGAAGATTACGCCATGACCTTCCGACCCTCCGGGCAACTCGCCCCTGGCGTACCGCAACTCAACTTTGGCGCGAACAACTATGACCTCAATGCGTTCGTTCAGGCGGGCTGGAAACCGGTAGAGCGCCTGTCCCTGCTGATCGGTGTTCGCGGCAACCTGTTCGTGCCGGGGCAAATCGACAGGAACCTTCCGAAGCCCGATCCGCGATTCACGCCGAATCCGCGCGCCAGCATCGTGGCGCGATTGCACGACACGCTGACCGCGAAACTGCTCTACGGTCGCGCCTTTCGCGTGCCATCGGTATTCAATATGTTTGTCGCGGCGGCCGGAGCGATCTTTGGTGATCCTAACCTGAAAGCCGAAACCGTCGACACGGCCGAACTGGCCTTCGACTACAAGCCGCTCGAACACCTTTCACTGCGATTGAATGGCTACGTCAACGTCAGCAACAACGACATCGTCTTTGCACCTCACCCCAACGGCATTGGCGTCAAGTATGTCAACGCAGAAGGTACGATCGCACGCGGCGTGGAACTGACGACCCGTTATCTGTTCCGCGACCTGCTCGATGCCAACGCATCTGTCGGCTTTCAGGAGGCTTCCGAGCGCGACACCGGCAACTACATTTCGAATGTGCCACGGCTGATGGGATCGATTGGCGCAACGCTGCGACTTCTCGACGGCGATCTGAAGCTGACGCCAACAACCCGAATCATCGGCGCGCGCGGCGACTTCTCGGGCACGGCTCTGCTGGATGCCACGCTGTACTATGACCCGCTCGACTGGTTCGGTATCGGCCTCGTCGCGCGGAACCTCATCGACACGGTCGTCAAGGATGTGGAACCGATCCGCAAAGAGACGCGCGGCGGTGTTCGGCAGAATCAACCGCGCACCCTGACGCTGTGGCTTACGGCCAGATTCTGAGCATCGGCACAACCGCCACTTGCCGAAATCGGCGCCGTCGCATATCCTGCAAGTAAGCAAATACTCACAACGCAGGAGTCCGACAACCATGGGCAAATCCGACAAGGCCGTCATCAGTTGTGCGCTGACCGGCGTACTGACGAACCCGGCCAAATTTCCCGTACCCGTTACCCCCGAGGAAATGGCCCGTGAGGCACGGGCTGCATTCGACGCCGGCGCGTCGGTCATGCACGTCCACATTCGTGACCAGCGCCCCAATATGGGCATGCTGCCGTCGTGGAATCCCGACGATGCGCAAGCCGTCTGCGATGCGATTCGTGATGCCTGCCCCGGTGTCATCATCAATCTGACGACCGGAGTCGTCGGGCCGGACATCTCTGGCCCCGTCGCCTGCCTGGAGCGCGTCAGGCCCGAGATGGCCGCGATGAATGCCGGCTC
>RFIY01000257.1 GCA_003695505.1 Candidatus Dadabacteria bacterium
CAACCAATCAATTGTGACCGCATCGATGCTCGCCTGAGCCGCGCGATAGCCGAAAAATGATGTATCGCCGTCATGTCCGCCCGGGCCGTAGTCCCGGCTCTGCATCATTCGGTAGTGGAACCTGAGATCGGCCATATCCAGATCCGGAGTTTGGGGGATGGGCAGCGCATAGACGCGCCCATATGACGCGAGCACATATGAATTGGTGTACCAACCGCCACCCACGGATGTATTGAAGTTCTTCAGTCCATCTTCGCTCTCATCAAACTCAATCACCGGCCGGGCCATGTACATGGCGATATTTTCCCACGCATCGAGCAGGCCGTCTCCATCGGCATCCACGCAAAACGAATATTCCACCGGATTCCCCGCCTCGCAGTCGGCAACCGTGATCGGGACGCCGGGGACCCGCAACGTCACATGGTCATCCTGGAAACCGGCGCCGATGGTGCGTAGCGGTGCCTCGTCAATAACAAATTCCTGCCACTAATCTTGCTCTTGAGGTGCAACTACTCCGCGCAGCTATCCGGCTCCCAGGAATTGATCTCGGACGCCCGGACCCGGAAGATTTCCTGCACGCGGTGGCCGTCCACGACATACTCAATTGTGATCCGGCCGTCTTCATATGTGATCACCCGTTCCGTCGCGAAGAACTCCGGTGGCGCTTCCGACGCATCATATACGCGAGCCTTCTTGCCCTTCTGTACGGCAATGGTAATTGTGTCAGCAAACAGAAAGGGGATACGCTCGATCACTGCTGTGACATCCCTGGCTGTTTCGACCGTCATATAATGCGATTCCGGTGGAGCATTTCCCTTTGAGGGTTCCGTCAGGACAACCTCGGCATCGGACAGGTCGATACCGAAATTTTTGTCCGCAACCCGGTAATCATGCTGATTGCACAGGACAGGTCCGCAACCAGCTGAAAATACCACCAGGAAAAATGCGACCAGATAAGGATTGCGCCGCCTCAAGGGAGTACTCCAGATATGGTCACGGACGTGCCGTCCGTCATGTGTACTGCGTAGATCCACTTGCTCGTGAGTCTCCAAGGCTTCGGGGGCCTGCCACCGCTCAAAACCAGTTCTGGACGATAATCCGAGTGAAGCCCGGATTCGGTGTCCGGTTGGCCATCAACGAGCCGGCCCAGATACTCCGTTTCGATTGTTTCGCTGGTGTCCCAACAGCGTGGCTGACAGCGAATGCGACCGTATTGGGTGTGCATCTGGACATCAACAGATCCGACTAACACCAACAACAGCACCATCAGCAAACGCGCGGCGTTCATGGTTCAAACCTCTGAAAATTGCTCAATGACTCCCCTGGCGTCTTGGGCGAATCACCATTGCAACTTTTTCGACCACCACAAAACTTGTACTTCTCGGGATTCGGATCTGTTTGTGCCTTCGACTTATTCCAGACATATTCGCCCGGAAACCCTTCGGCAGCACCCCAGAACCATCTACCTGCCACAACATCTTTGAAAGGACGCATTCCGGCGATCCCTGCGTGCCACAAATAGTGCCCAAGATCGTGTACAAGCGGTCTCGCCGCGGGAAAATCTTGCGTGTAACTTCGATCAGGGAACGCTGTTGAGTACACGTTGCCGACAACGTCTCTGATCGGGGGAATCATACCGAATTCAGGCGACTGTGCGCCGTACGGTTCCCCCACATTCACCACTGGAGGTCTCACACGAAAGCGACTGACGAGTTGATCGTACGGCACGCCATTAGCTGAGCAATTGTACCGCGCACCTTTGACGCCATCGCAGCGCAGCGCCCAGGTCCCGTGTTTGCCGCCACCGTTCGGCGCATTACCGCTCTCGAAAAACACAAACCAGGTGTCCAGCGTATCGTGCCACTCTCCTTCCCCGGGCGCAAGGTTCCAGGTTTCGGGGTCGCGGTTGTCGCCAACGCCTGTGAACTGATGACCACGTGACACCAGGGCCCACACCATTGCAGACGTATTGCTGACCTGCCGCAACCGGTAGCCAAACATCGACGTGTCGCCGTTATGCCCGCCCCCGCCGGCTCCGCGACCGTAGTCACGGCTCTGCATGATTCGGTAGTGGATCCGCAAATCGTTGTACCTGTCTTTCGGTAACCAGTACACGCGCCCGTATGACGCCAGGACATAGCTGTTTATTTTCAACCTGCCCGCCGTCTCCGAGTATGGCACGTTAAAGTTATGGACGCCATCCTCTTTCTCATCAAACTCAATCACCGGCCGGGCCATGTACATGGCGATATTTTCCCACGCATCGAGAAGATAGTCCCCGTCCGCGTCGACACAGAATGAATATTCCACCGGATTCCCGGCCTCACAATCGGCAACGGTGATCGGGACGCCGGGGACCCGCAATGTCACATGATCATCCTGGAAACCGGCGCCGATGGTGCGAAGCTGCGCCTCGTCAATAACAAATTCCTGCCACTTTCCTTGCTCACGAGGCGTACTGCGACCAACGCGAATCTGATAACGATTCTTGCCAACCTGCCAAGGCGGGATCGTAAACGTCAAGACTGCGTGATCACCCAACACCGCGCGACGAACCCCCGGCGGATGCCAGTAGCTGCCATTGCGTTTTTCTTGCAGTATCAACTCCGTATCGGCATTGAACAGGCCTAACCTCTGGCCGTCGAGCCCCTCGCATGTTCGTGACGCACCCACTTCTCCATCGACCGTACACGTCAGCTGATCGTTGCCAACGTCCGTGTCATCGATAACGAAGCCCACCCAATCCGCATCCGCCCGAACGTATACCGAGATTTCGTACGCGAGATCCTGCCCGCGCTGTATGCTCGCGTAAGGCCCGAATCGAATGAATTTCAGCGCATTCAAGAGGTCGGGCGTTGGGATGATCGGCGGCAGGTACGGACTCAATGGTTTGATGAAGCCCTGATCCACAACGATATACAGGTATACAACAGCCAGGAACCCACAAACACCCGTCTCGATCAGGTAATCTCGCCCGAGGCCGTTCGGATCCTCGCATCGCGCCAATACCGCTTCCTTAACATACTTCTCGAACGGCCAGTGACGGCACTCATAATCCGCTCCGAGCGTGTCGTACCATAGCTCCGGAGGAGCCAGCGCCGTATATTTGGAGGGGGTATTGTCGATGGCATACTGGCGCAAAGCGTCGCAGGCGCCGCCTGACGCGGGATTGCGCAGCAGGCTGATCTCGAAACTCGGGGCTTGTCCCGGCAGCTGGCTAGTCGGGGGCACACCAGACAGCGCGACACCAATGGGATCTGCGGCAACCGCCCATAGCACTTTTGCGCCGACGGCTTCGGTTGTCCCGGACGATGTATTGACTGCACGCACATTGAACTCGTAGTCGCCGTTGTGTAATCCACCGTACGATTTTGGGCTCGTGCAAGCCTCGTCAATCTGGACCACCGTGCCACCCTTGCGCAATGTGCAAGTAAACCGCACTGGCGCCTGATCAGCCGCAAACCAGAATTTGACGTCTGGATCGTCATCGACCTCTTCTGCGGTGTGATTCAGTATCGTCGTGCGCGGTGGATTGTGGACTATCCCCGAAAACACCGCCGGTGTGTCATCGATCATACCGAACGCATTGACGGCGCGGATCTCGAAAGCGAAGTCGCCGATTACATCTGTCAGCGACACGACCACCCCGCTCTGGCACGGCTGCCAGGCGGCGCCATTTTTCGAGCATTCGAACGTCGCATCCGGATCGTCAGAAAAGAACGCCACGACCGCGGTCGTACTGTCGGCGGCCACACGGGTCCCGCTGATGTCGAGGATCGTATCCGGCGGCGTGACGATCTGCCAGGTATACACCGCGCCCTCTTCATCGATGTTACCAACCGGGTCGATTGCGCGCACACGGAAAACGTGTAGCCCGGAACCGTTCACCCACGTCGGAAACGGACTGGTGCAATAGGCGAAGGGTTCGTCATCGACACTGCACGCGAACCGTGAACCGTTCACGTCCGCGCGAAACTCGAACACCGCGTATTCGCTGTCGGTCCGGTTTGGCGGCACCACGTCGATGAATGTCCGTACAAAGGGCGCGATCTGGACGGTCAGCTCCGCGGTCGTGAAATCGCCGGACGCGGAAAAGACCGCGAACGTCACCGGCAGCGACGTCTCGGACAGGTCGTGCGGCGGCGTCAGCGTCAGGGTCCCGTACTGCGGATCGAATGCCTCGATGCGGGTCCCGGGCAGCGTGCCGAGAATCGCAAACGTCACGGCGTCGCCGTAAGCGTCAAATCCGGCCAGCGTGACATCAGTGGTCTGGTTGGGCAGGATACGGACGGCTGTGTCGATCGCAACCGCGCGGTGACGAGACGGCAGCACATCCAGAATCAGCTCCGGTGGCCGGTTACCTTCGCGTGACTGGAACCGAACGATCGACGGCGCCAGTTCATCAACCACACGCAGCAGCCAGCCGTGGTGCGGCTCCCCGTCCGCGATCTGCGCCACATCGGCCGACACATCGAACTCGACCGTACCTTTGCCGCCCCAGTCAAGCATGCCGGTTGGCTGCGGATCGAACGGCAGCGGTCCGGCCGCGCCGTCCATGGTCCAGGAACGGCAGGGTGCCGCGGCGCAGTTCCAGGTCGCACCATATTCCTGCCAACTGGTTCTCAGGCGATGCAGCGAAAGCGTCAGGTGTTCTTTCCCGCGTAACGTGCGCGGCAAATCCGGATGCAGCCGCAATCGCGCCGCGGTCACCGTGCCGCCCTGCATCAGATCGGCAAAGGTAGCCGGATCAAAGCGCAGCAGCAGGCGCTGCGCGGCCACGGTAGCGGTCCCGGGCACAACACCCGCCTGCAACGGTTCACTGCCGTGGTTTGTATCGGGTGCGGCACTGTCTACCCATGTGTCGGCGGCGGCCGAAATGGTCGTGGACTCGATCAGGCCCGGCGGTACAACCGTAATCGTCAACCGCCGTACCGCCGACGACAAGAACCCGTCTGATACGCGAAAATAAGCCGTTGTGCGCCCGTAAAAGCCTGGTTCCGGTACAAAGACAAAGGCCCCAGTGTCGCGCTCAAGCGACAAATTGCCGTGATCGGGTGGTGCGACGAGTACATAAGACAACGGGTCACCATCGGGGTCCGTGCCGCGCAAGGCACCCACCAGGGTCTCGCCCTGCGTCACCGCACGCAACGCGGACCACGCCACCGGGGGGCGGTTGTTCGTTGCGTCGAACTCCAGGATCAGACGAGGCCGCTGACCTGCCACACCTTCGCGCGACGGGATGCGCAACACATCGTCCGTTGTCGCCGCCGGTCCGAGCCGCAGGGCCCAGCCGTATGATGGGACATTACCAGCAAACATACCACGCAGCGAAGCGGTAACATCGATGCGCAGCGCCGCGGCCGCGGATCGGGATTGAATCGCCGTCACCGCGGTCGCAGCGGGCCGAAATGGTGAATTCGTAACGTCGGTGAATGACCAGGGTAGCAGGCACCCTTCGGTCACCGGCACGGGCGACTGGGACAACGCCGCGTCATATCCGCAGTTCCAGGTTGCACCAAATTCTGCCCAGTTGGCGCGCATCTCGTGGACGCGAAGTTCCGCCGGAAACACAGACACCAACCGCGTGTCGGCCGTCAGTTCCAGCGTCGCACGCAGCAGGCTGTCCGCTGACACCGACGCCGGAAGTGCGAAGCGAATCAAGGCCAGCCGCTCATCACCGATGCGCAGCAGCTCCTTTCCGCCAAAGTTGCGATCCGGCGCGGTCGCGTCGACGTAGGTATCCGCCAGCTCGGTGAGCACGACCGTCCGCGTGGCCTGTATGTCCCAGGCGTATGTCGCGGGTGAAGGATCGACATTGCCGGCCTCGTCGCGTGCACGCACGGCGAAAAAATGGGCCCCACCGACGAGATTCGTTCGGAACATCGGCGACGCACATTGCTGCCAGACAAAGCTGTCAAACTGGCACTCCAGATTTGCTTCCGGCTCGTTCGCCGCGAAGCGGAAGGTGGCCTCGCTCGTTGCGCTCGGGTTTGCCGGCGCCTCCAGCAACAGAGTGTCAGGGCTGACCGTGTCGACTGTCCAGTGGTATTCCGCGGGGACGAGCGTGTTGCCGGGATCACCGTCGCTGACCGCGAAGACGCGCAGCACATGCGCGCCATCGCCAAGTCCCGGAAACACCGCTTCCGCGGCGCACGTCACATACGCTGCATCGTCCAGGCTACACAGATAGACGGGCGCCGTCAGCGTCGTCGCGAATCGGAATGTCGCCGTGGCGACATTGGTCACCCTGGCCGGCGCGCCAACGATCACCACCCGCGTCGTCGGATCGGGTGGCAGGACAATCTGGTAGTCATGACCAAACCCGCGCGCACGGTACACGGCCGGGAGGAAGGCATCCACCTGCACCTCGCTGATTGCCGCAAAAAAGGACGCATCGAAATCGGTGATGGCCGTGAAGCGCACGGATGGCGCGGACCCGGGCAAAGGCGCGCGCAGCAGCACGACGTTGTAATCGGTCTCGCCATCCGCAGGAACCATAGTATTGTCCGCGGTCACGTCGATCGGCGAAACATTTTGCGTCAGAAAAACTGTCGCAGGCGCCGTCACGAGTCCGTTGGCGTAGAGCGCGTCCCCGATGCGGAAGGGCGAAAACGACGCAAGGTAGCGCCCGATTGGCGGTGTAGGAACAGTCGCAAACGCGATCACGTTGCCATTTTGTTCCCCATAGACGTTGGCCAGCGGTGACGACACGACGATGTCGGGCGTCCCGTCCAGATCGAGATCGCCGGCAGGGACAACCTGTTTACCGAAAAACAGGCTGCCGGATTCGGTCGCCGGTCCGGGCATGCGCGGTGCATCGACGCGGTAGATCAATGTGCCGTTCTTGCCGGAGTACCCGTACACCGAGCCGACCGTGAAATCGACCGGCGGCGTGCCATGGAGGGTCAACACCGACACCAGCAGATCATCGACGCCATCGCCATCGAGGTCGCCGCCGTTCTCGAGCTCGTAGTTGAGCCCATTCGCGGTCGGTATTTCGATATCGAACAGCGTCCGGTGATCGAATCCAGAGATAAGCCGCAATCTGCCCCGCGCCGCGGTGGCAGCCGTCACGTCGAAATTGCCCGACCCGTCGAACAGGGCAAACGGCGACGATGCGATCGCGATATCTGCAACGCCATCACCGTTGCTGTCGCCGGGACTGGCAAAACCGATCAGCGGATCCATGCCGGTCAGGTCGATGGTCGTGAACACGTCTCCATCGCGTCCGGACACGATGGCAACGTGCAGTGGCTCGGAAACCGATTGCGCAAATGCGGGCACCAGGATATCCGGCGCCCCGTCAAAATCCAGATCAGGGATCGTGCGCACCCAGTTGGATTCGAAAAACAGGAACGGCGGCGCTTCGACCGTATTGCCGGCCAGCAACAACGTGTAGGCGATTTGCCGGGTAGCGCCGTCGATGACGACAAGCTGATTCGATCCGTTGTAACTTGCGATGTCACCGATTCCGTCGTCGGTGTAATCGCCCGCGGACAGCGAAAAGCCAAGTCCAAGCGTCCGCTCGTCGCCATCGATCCGTGCGATGCGCGTCCCGTCGGCGCCCGAATACAGATCTACGCGCCCGGCCACGTTGTTCGCGCCCGGCGCGCCGACCGCCAGGTCAGCGATCCCGTCGCCGTCAACGTCGCCGAGCTGTCGTCCGACCGCAGAAGTACCGAACGACGACTCATCGGGCAAGATCCGCAACAGCTCCTCGCCGGTGGCGCCAGACAATACGACAAGCTGTCGCGTGCCCGAAAGAAAACCTGGCTTTCGGTCGACGGCAATGAATTCCGGGCGGCCATCGAAATCGAGATCCGGCATGACATCCAGCACGTTGGTACCCCGACGTGCGCCGTCGAACGGACCGGGCGCCTCCCAGATCTGGACGCCAGCACGGGGCGCAAACGGCGGTTCGCCAGCCATGGCGGCAAAGGTCAGGGACACCGGACTGAAACCCGGATGTGGCTCCGGGACACCGCTCGGCCCTCTTTCGGGATCATCGCGGATCCACGCGAGCAATGCCGGCTCGCTCTGGTTGCCCGCGCGATCCGTTGCGACGATCGCAACGCGATGCAGACCGGCGCCGCTCGCCGTAACCGCATCGCCAGGCACGCAGGCGATCGGTGCCTGCTGGTCCGCCGTACATTGTGCGGTTGCGGGCTCCGAGTAACTGAACCATACGGACACCTCATCCGTATCGACCAGGCCGGCCGGATTGGGCGGCGAGGCCGCGAGGTGAACAACCGGCGGCGTCCGATCAACGGTCCACGCCGTCACGGCCGGCGCGGAACGATTACCGGCGGCATCGATCGCGGAGACCGTAAGGCGCACCGTGCCATCAGCCACCTGTTGCCAGGTAACCGTATCGGGACAAGCCTGAAGATCGGCGGCACCGAATGCGCAGAAGTAGGTGACCGGTTCGCTGGCGGCAAACCGCACCACCCCTGACGTTTGCCGCGTGTACCGCGACGGTGACGCAGCAAATGTCACTGCGGGCGGCATCGTGTCGACGACCCAGGCCACGTCCTTGATCGTTGTGTTGCCCGCACGATCCGTCGCAACGATTCGCAGCAATTGCGGCCCATCGCCGGATGCCGTCACCGTGACGGATGCACGGCATGACGGCGCGACGGCGACGCCATTGAACCGGCACGTGGTCGTCACGGGCTCGTTTGCGGAAAAGGGTATCGCAACCGTCAGCGATGACGTGACGGCTGGCGGCGCCTCGACGGCGACGGCCGGGGCCGTCGTGTCCTGCACCCAGGTCACACGGGTTGCCGGTCCCTGGCGGCCGACAACATTGACCGCCTGCACACTGAGCTGGTGGGGACCGTCGGCCAGCCCGGTCAGCTCGACCGGTGTGCCGCAAACCCATTCTGCGCCCTGGTCAAGGCGACACAAACCGACCGCGTTGCTGTCGGGGACGGCATAGGCAACCTGTACCGTCAGGCGATTGTCATATACTCGCGGCACACGCACCAGGCTGGTGTCCAGCAAATGCGATGCGCCGGGGTAACGGACCAGAAAGTCCTTGCCAACTCCTTGCGCGATGAGCAACCCCGGCAGAAGTGCATCCACCGTCGCCATCGGCAGGGCCTCCGCGACCCGGTCCGTGATGGGCTGCGGCGTCAAGATCGTCAGCGCACCCATTCCGGGGTCGCGCACGAGCGCGAGTCCCAGATCGGAACGCCCATCGGCCAGGACCAGGCCGATCGGCTCACGCGCGACTTGTGGTGGCTGGTCTGGCAAAATCAGGTTGACCGCCGGTCCCACGTCGCCGTCGAGGGCGGCGGCAAAGGCAACCCCGCCGTGCTGTTGCGCACCGTTGGCAAGGCGAAATACCGGTAGCCGCATCGTCGATGTCAGACTGTCGATCAGCACGCTTGCCCGGCCGGCTCCGGAAGGCGTCCCGGCACTGAAGGCAAACGAGGCACGGTTCGGCAACGTGATCCCTGGCAGCGCAAGCGATACGCGATTTCCGCCCTGCCCTGGCAGCCCTTCGAGACCTGCCTGCAGGGTCGATGTGGCGACATCGAATTGCAGCGCCAATGTCAACAGGCGTCCCGCGAGATTGCCACGGGACGTGAATGCCGTCCGCGCCTCCCGCAACGTGAAGCTGCTGACGGGGTCAATTTGCTGCAATGCAAGATAGGGCGCGCCATCCTCGGGTTGGCCGAATTCGAACCGAAACAGCGAACCGCTTGTCGCCGCAGCCGCAGCGATTGCCGTACGAAACCAGTACGGTGCAACAGCGCCCCGCCCCAGAATCAGCTCAAACGACAGTGAAAAGTTTGCCGCGTCAATTTCCGCGAGCGGAACCATTGCGGATACCGCGCCAGCAGCAGAACCGCTATCGAAAGAAAGACGCCCACCCGCCAGCGACGCGGTCATCGCCGTCGCCGAACGCGCGATACGCCACGGGAATCCGAGTGCCGTCCGGTCAAAATCATCCGCAAACTGGCGCCTGGGTGCCGCGACGAGCGAGAGAGGTTGCGCGCCGGTCACGGCATCGTAACCATCCGGGTCGCGTACCTCGATCACCTCGGTGACGGGCGGGGACCAGAGTACGCCGTCACTGGCCCGATAGCTGAACCGATCGGTACCGCGAAATCCGGGCGGAAAGACAACCGTGTACGTCCGAGTCGCGGCGTCGAGCGTCACAGATGCTCGAATCGGCGGCTGTTCAAGCGTCAGGAACAACTGCTGACCGTCCGGCTCATCAACATCGAGCGCAAGGGTACGCAACCTGGCGTCGGGGACAGACGCGAATTTACCCCTGGCCAGCGGCGCACGGTCCGGTGGCGTCGCAACAATCGGATCGATCAGCTCCACGACATCTGCCGTGGCCACCTGGGCCGCCGGATCGACCACGGTTTCGGGCAGCACGCGCCAACGTCCTGACTCGTCGAACACGTAGATCTTCACATTCGCATCGTTCGCCGGGCGAACCAACTGCGCGGGATCATAGGGCATCACAATCGTTGCAGGCGTACGGAACCGCGTTCCAATCGGCCCAAACAGCGTCGCGACGGGCGCGACCGGATTGGCGACCGGCCAGATCGGCGGCTTCAGGACATCCTCGTCGATAAACAACACCGTCTCGACCGTCAGCGCGCCCGGTGGGACCTCGATCCGGGTGCCGTACAGGGCGCTGCTCGCATCGGTAACGGTCACGACACCACCCAAATCGGGACGGATCAGGGCTGCACCGGGATGCGGAGAGGTGTACCAGGCGCGATCGGCAACCGTGGCGGCGTTGCCTGCCCTGTCGCGGATCCGCAATGACCAGGTGTGGCGGTCTTCGGACCAACCAATCTGCGGGGTAAAGACAACCTGGTCGGATGCTGGCGTCGCGGCGACGGCCTGACCATCGACGATCAGTTCAACCGCGCCCGCGGCAACCCCGGAGCCGGTATCCGTCCAGCGCGCTGAAATCGTCGTGAACTGGTCGCGGTGGACACTGCGGTCGCGAGGCGCCGTGTAGAGAAACGCGGGCGGAACACGGTCGATCCACAAGTCATCCGCAACCGTACGCGCCGGAAGAAATGCCTCGATATCGAAGACCCATTCGCCAGTACCCGCCCGTTTTGTCAACACGCCGCGCAGGTCCTGAAGAAGCGTCGCGTAACGCGCCGCAAATGCTGCAGTTACGTCGGGCTGACCTTCGAAACGAACCCGGACAACCGCACGATCGTCGCCGTCGTCATCATCGGACCTGTCGCCAGACTTGTGGCCCCGGTCGTCATCATCGTCATCATCGTCGTCATCTCCGATGCGGAGCTCGATTCTCCCCAGTTTGTCGTTGTGTTGCGGATGGGGCCGGGGCCCGAATGCAATCACCGCCGGAATCAGGCGTCGGGCCAGATCACCGAGATCAACGCCGCGTTTCTTCAGCGTGCCGGACAATGCACCCAGCGTCGCCGTATAGCGGCCATCATCGAGAAAGGCAGGGCGCCAGACCGGTGCCCACGCAACCTGCCCCACCACCGGCGCGTCATCGCCGTCTTTGCGCTTCTTATGATGCTTCTTCTTGTGCCCAGAACCAGGCTTGGCGTGCTCTTTGTCAATTTTTTGCGCCGGTTCCGCGATCTGGATCAGCCGATCGGCAACGGTATCGGACGCCGCAAATGGCCGAAACTCGAGGACGTTCACGACAACCCATTGGCGCCAATGAGACTTGTCGCGGCCATCCCGTCCACGCCTGGTCACCGTCTCAGATATCGAGAACGCAGCCTGATTGCGGGCGCGCGCATCGGGGTTGAACGCCGGACTGTCAACAGATACCGAAGTCAGGTCGATGAGGGGGGGGGGTAGAACGATGTTTCGGGTCGGCGCGCACCTGAACCGCCGCGATCACAGTGACCGCCAGCACCGCGAATACCCACCGTCTATAGAGCATCACCGCCTCCCATCCCACAGCCTCCCCACTCACCCGCGCAAATAGCTAAACAGATTTTTGATGCTGCTGCAAACGCAGCTTCAGGCCGTCATACAAACCGCACGGCTTCGATCTTCCGCGGTAGCGGAGCTTGCGTCGACTGAAGTCGATGACCTGCCTTCATCCGTCATGCCGGACTCGATCCGGCATCCACACCCTGCCGCGGATGGATCCCGGATATCCGTCTGCGACGGATTCCGGGATGACTCGCGTCGGAAAATGGCGGAAATAGCAAAAGGGGTCAAGTCTTGAATTTTGCATGTTTCGTCGCCCCGGATCCGGTCCGGCGCCATTCGGTACGATAAGAATCCGGATCCGAATCCCACCGCGCTTAACCATTTGGTAAACTATCTCCGCTGGAGGCAGCCCGATGCGACAACTCGACCGCAAACGAATCAGGGCCCGCTACGGGCCGTGGGCGCTCGTTGCCGGTGCGTCCGAGGGCATCGGCCGCGCCTTTTCAGAGCAACTGGCCGCCGCGGGCCTGAACGTGGTGCTGACGGCCCGCCGTGAGGGGCCGCTGACGAGCCTGGCCACCGAACTCGAACAGCGCTTCGGCATTCACGCCCATCCCGTTGCGATCGACCTGGCCCGTCCCGATCTCGACACCGCGATTCGTACCGCCGTCGGCGACCGCGACATCGGTCTGCTGGTCTACAACGCGTGCTA
>RFIY01000258.1 GCA_003695505.1 Candidatus Dadabacteria bacterium
GCGAGCAAGGGGTACATCGAGAAGAGGGAGAAACGCAATGGGGATGCCCATGTCGCTGGAAGAAGACGTTCGCGAGCTCAAGGAACGCGTCGCCTACCTCGATGGCTGGCGCGAGGGCGAGGCGAACCGTTACGCACGCCTCGAAGCAGATATGGCGCAGGTCAAGGAAGAACTGCACCGCCTTGGCGACAAGATCGCGTCGCAGGATGAGCGGTTGAGCAGTCGCATCGACAGGCTCGACGAGCGCCTCGACGGCACGAATCAGCGCATCGACCGGATGATGTGGTTCATGCTGGCGACGCTGGGCGGCGTGCTGACCAATCTGGTGCTGACGGTGCTGAAGTAGGCCGGCGCGTGCTGTCGGCAATCGGATCCGGCGTCAGGCAGCAAAAGATACGGCCGCCCTTTGTTTGACTACGATCCGCGTCCAACCGTGTCGTTCGGTGTCGATGATCGGGATTTGCTGCGGACCATCGTCGGCCTGATCCGGAGCAGGCCATCGGCGATGTAAGCGCGCCTCGCTCAACTCGCGACACCACGGATTTCGTGTAGCAGTGCATCGACAGTCAAAGGCAGGCCCCCGTCGACATCGAGCCTCAGGCTCCCGGCCTTTCGAACGCGCACATGTTTACTGCGCCGGCTCATCCATCGTGCCCCGCTGTGGCGGCGAAACCGGTGCAACGTCGGGTATCTGCTCAGCTTGGTGCATATGGATAGCGGTATTGGATTGATCCACCTGAATGGTGGGCGCTCCTGCGTGAACGAGACGGCCACCTCCGTCTTCGGGATCGATTTCGAACTTTCCAGTGGGGGGCACATCTCGGAGAATCGCAGGACGCAGTTGTTTCCAGAGTCAGGTCGGTGCTATCTCTCCGAATATATATTCTGTGAAATCGCGTTCGCAGAGTACCGAATTACGTCGCCAGAGACGATGGCGGAGAAAGCCGTTTGACAATGATGCGGCAATCCGCTAGAAGTTCATGTTGAATGTTACTGTTTCGCAAAGGGGAGTCCAGTGCGCAGTTCTTCCGTTCTTCCGTTCTTCCGTTCTTCATCATAGCGGGTTTGTCTCACGTCGCGACACCAGCAGCAGCGCGTGCCGATGACGATGCGTTGACGGTCACGGCGGTGACCTGGTCGGGTTCGGTGCTGTCGCCAAACGACGACGGCATCCAGGACAGTATGACGATCCAGGCGTGGCTGGTCATCGACCATGATCACGGGATCAAGAAGTACGTCCGTGACCGCGCCCTCGGAAAATCATTCAAGAAGACGTTCGATGTCGAGGCCCGAATCTCGCTGGTTGGCGCGAGCGCCGCGACGGATCTGACCTGGATCGAGCCGCTGGCGCCCAGCGTTTGCGTGACCCGGCTTGGGCGGGTAATGTCGGTTGCGGAATGGGCGCTGCGCAAGGGCAGCGACGATGAGCATCGCGACAAGAAAGGCGACAAACCCGGCAAGCACGACGATGACAGCGACGATGAGCACAAGAACCCCGAGTGTGACCTGTTCTTGCAACAAGTGAGCTACGAGCTCGCGGGTACATCCGTGGCGCTGCCGGCCGGCCCGTACAGCGCGGATTTACGGCTGCAATTGATCGAAACGGAGCACGACGATTGCGACGACGATGAATCGCACGGTGCGGAACAGGAACACTGCGAGCTGGAACGGGAGGTCGTCGGCGGCGAAACACTGCGGCACGATCTGTGGGTGACGTGGCCGTTTGAACCGACGAACTTCGTCAACGACACCGTGTTTTATTTCGGTGCCAATGTGACCGACGGCGATGAACAGCGGGGCCTGATCGGGATACCGCTTCTGCCGGCGCTCGAGATCTCGGCGGTCACGATCCCTGTGCCGGTCCAGGTGGGGTTTGCGGTTTCGACAACGGATCCACGGATCGCACTATTGCCAGACGCCGTGACCAGCTTCACGACGCTCGTGACCAGCAGCGCCAACGGGTGGATTTATGGCCTGCCGCTGGCCACGACGGCGCCGCCGTTGACGGTCACGGATGCGGCGCAATTTGCAGTGACGGTCTATGTTGGTCTGGGCGCCGCTACCGAAAGCCTCAAAGGCAAATTCATTGCTTGGTGGGATGCTTCACGGGGGCAATGGGTCACGGTTGATCAGGGGGTGCTAGATGCAGTCCGGTTTGAGCAGCGCCTGGAGGCCGCCCGTCGTCCGGATGGTCGCATCGATCCATTTGTTCTGCCACTCAAGGGACAGACAGTCACCCATGAAGTCGATGTGTCGTGGGCGTTTGGTGGTGCGGCGCCGGCAACAGACAACCCGTTCGAAGTCTACGATAGTGCGGACATTTTTGGAGCACCTTTGACTGCAGATCTCTCGTATTTTGCCGGGGAAACGTTTGAGACGGATGTGACGGAAGGCGAACTGGTCGATCCATCGTACACGGTGCAGGGTTTCATCAGTTATTTCGATACGCTCCTGCAGAAGAACCGGCCCCTTGACGGCGCGACTGTTCAGGTGTGGGACAAAGATGCTGTCAAGGATGACCCTGTGTGCTCAGCGGTCACATTGGCGAATGGCTTTTTCCGCTGTACGGGTAATGCAAGCGACTTTGGCTGGTTCGGCCTGGGATCTACACGCGCCGACCTTTACATCGTGGCGCGAACACGCAACAAGAGCCTGGCTGCGGTTCACATGCCGCCTGATTTCTCGTTTTCTGGTCTGTTCAGTCTGGACGACCACGGTTTGCTACGCTTGCTCGGAGTCATCGGTAAGACGTTGAAAACATGTTTGTCCAAAGATGCTGGGCAGAAATGCCTGTTGACGATCCTGAATTCGCGGCCCGCCTATGCTGGCAAATCAAAGATCCTGGACAACGTGCCGGGTGGGACCGTGTGGATAAACATCACGATGCCGGAAACGGAAAGTCAATATCACACCTGGTTCAATCGTGCAGCCAAAGTGATTCGGCGCGTCTCAAGCGCGGCCTGGCGGGTCCGTGTTCATTACGAGGATGCGAACGGGAACGAGCGAGAGGCAACGCTGGCGCAGCGATTCCAGGCAAATCCACTGGTCATCGGAAATTTCCCGGCCTTGAGTTCGGAATTTTCGTACCTGCATCTGGACTATCCATTCTGCAATCTGGCGGAATCTAAGGCAGTGACACAAAATGGGATCGGGTTGCGTTATTGTCCCAATGTTGGTGTTCGCGATTACAAAACGGATTATCCTAATCTGTTGGTAGCTACCGAGACTATCCGACGAGCCAATGACCTTTTGAGCTTCGAAACCGCAGTTGGAAACTATGTACGGCTGGTGATACAGCAGTACACAAAAACTGGAGAGTCCAGCGAGGTTGTTTCCGAGGGTAGGGACAATAATGCAATTGCGGCGTTCTTCACACCCGGTCCCGGCATGGACAGCTATGCTGCCTTCAATTACGGAATCGGCATGCACTTTGCGAACGAAACCCTCTATCGCAGCGCTGCGTACCCCTACTGTGTCGCGTGGGATTCGGGTGACGATAATGTCCTTTTTCGGTTGATCGGACGTCCGCCATTCGTACTGCCTGTCTATTTCTGCAGCCTGCTCGAGGCGGGGCCACGCTACCGCACCGGCGGTGAAAGGGATGCACTGGCCGTCAGTGCGTACCTGTGGGACCTGGTTGACTACTGCAATAACGACAACTCCGGCAATGGGCGGTGCGATGAGCGGGCCAGCTTTAGCAGCGAAGATGGGGTCCAGGCTGCCGACCACACGTCGCGGTTTTCGATTGCCGACTATGTGCGAGCCCTGGATGAGGGCCGGCGGTCGGGTTTGAAGATCGCGGATTTCGTCCATTACCTGCGGGACGATGGCTACTCGGTGAGTTGTCAGCAATTCAACGATGAGGTCGTGACCGCTGCTCGACTGAATGGCATCGGCACCGTTGCGCGTCGCAACTGTACGCCACCCGGTGGCGGGGGCGGCGGTGGCGGTGGCAGCGGAGGCGGCTGTTCCGTTGCAACCGCACCCGACGAAGCCAACGGCTTTGTATGCTGGATGGCGTTGCTCGTTTTTTGGCGAACCGTGGGGCGCGGACGATGTCGCTCGCGTCGTCCCTGAGGCGGGTCATCGGGCTGGGATGCTGCTGGCTGGCGATCGGGGCGTGCGGCCTGATCGAGAGGGATACCGTTGATGACAAGGTATTCCGTGACCTTGTGGCGTTCCATGTCGGCCGAATCATCTGTGCGCTCGCAAATGATGGTTTGTACTGCACGACCGACATGCGACGCCCGGCCAGGAGCCTGCGCCGCATCGATAGTCCGGTGTATCGTGGATTGTTGTCTGACGCGACAGACATAGAGCTTATCGGGCTGATTGATCTTACACCTACGGGTGCCGCAGTCCTCGCGGTGCGTGGTTACGGTAACGAAGGGTGGTTGATTTATCTGCCGTTGTTTGCGCCGGTTGGTGCGGGCGATTTGTACGGCGCGATCCCACTCCCCGGTCCGGTGACGCGCCTGATGCGGAGCTATAGTGCAGATGCGTTCTGTTGGCAGCGCGGTCCTGGCCGCCCGTGGTGCGCAGTTCGTCCGGGGATTGAGGACCTCGAAACGAGAGTGCTTGGCGTGGAAAGCGTTTCCGCGCCTGTGGCAGTTCCCGATCAACAGTTCGATGCTCCCGTTGTCCACGAACCCACAGAGTGGGGATTCCCGGTAACCTGGGCGGCGGGAGCCGTGGACGTGCAGCCGCCATGTGCGCTTTTCGCCGATGGGACGGTGAAGTGCTGGACCTCGGGGACGATCGTACAATTGCCGGTAACGGATGTTACCGGTATCGTATCGAAGTATGATGGGGAAAACTCATTCAATGGAAGTTTTGTGACTGCCGCTGGCAGGGTCGCGTATGTTGGTACGGTGCCGACTGTGATTGCGCCCTGGGCGGTCACGGACCTTTCCGCGCCCGTGACCGCACCCCGGTTTGTTGCGGGCATTACGGATGCGGTGGATCTGGAGCAATCTGCGGCTACCGCGTGCGTCGTCCATGCGAGCGGCGATGTTTCGTGCTGGGGCGTCATGGATGGTGAGTTTCTCGAGCCAGGGGAATTCGTCACTGCGCCGGTGCGACTGGATGACGTCAAGGATGCGGTACAGGTCGTGTTGCCATATCAAACGGGAAATGCTTCGGATCTTTGTTGGCTTCGCCGCGACGGGAAGGTGCGCTGTCGGGAGAAGGAGCTTGGGGACTGGTAGATTGAGCATTCGTGCTATCAAGGTGGGGCCCCTTGCGGCGTGGATATCGTTGGGTCTGGGGTGGGCCTTGCTCATTTTGTGGCGTCGCCGGCGATGCGTGTGGTAAGGCGGGCGCACGCGATCACGCTGATCGCGGCCGTATTTTGCTTTGCGAGCTGTTTTTCGGGAAACGAACCAGAAAAGTTCTGTGCCGGCGATACCGTGACTAAGGTCGCTCGACTGGTGCCGGTCCAACCGCTGTTGTGCGCCTCCACATCAGCAAACGGACTATCCTGCGAATCACCCTCAGGGTGTTTGCGCCCCATTGAAGCGTCGACGCAAGTTCACCAAATTACACCGATAATGGATGCTGCGGCGTTCGGCGATGGCTGGATGGGGCTGCCGTCCGGGACAGTCGCTGTCGGTCTCCAACTGCCCGACGAGTTGTTGTTGGCAGTATTGAAGTATTCTGCTTGCCAGAGCGTGGCCGCAGATTGCCCGCAGGTGCGCGTCGACAGTGCAATGCGCATTACGGGAACCGTAAATACATTTCTTGGGCGGGACAGAAAGGATCCGTTGCTTTGCTGGAAAGATAATGACGGTGGAACATACTGCGTCCAGCCGGTGGCCCCGTTTGTTGATGGTGAGGGGCTCCCAGCCGTGGTATTTGGACTGCCTTCCACGGCAATCGTGCCGCCAGCCAACTATTGGTCGGCAACGGCGCCACCTTTCCATCTCTCCTGGGCCGACGGCGCGGTGTCGTTATCGTGGCCGTGCGCGGTGTTCGAGGACGGCAGCGTGCGCTGTCGCCCGTCCAACCTCAACGGTTATCTCGAGGTAACCTTGCCGGTAACCGATGCGGTGGAGGTCGTTGCACGCCAGACCGCCGGCTGGCTGCAGGATGCGCCCGCGCCGCGTGACGTGACCGAGGTGCCATTTGGTGGTTGCGTACGGACGCGAGATGGGCGAGTGGCCTGTTTCGGTCGCTATCTTGATCTGCCTCCCTCTCTTTCCTGGGCTGCGGGTGCGTTTGATCTGCCGATGACGGACCCGTTCTGGATGTCGGACGTGACCGATGCGACTGCGCTTCGTCGCGGCATTGGCCAGATGTGTGTCTTGCGGGCAACCGGTGGCGTGCAGTGCTGGGGGTGGCTGTCGGGGATAGATTCGCTCTATGTGACAGCGCCGACGGACTATGCGGGTGAGCTGACATTCTCGGCCGACCCGGTAGCCATCGCCGGGATCACGGATGTGACACAGATCGAACTGATGGCGTGGGGCAGTGATCGTTTCGCCCCGTGCTGGCTGAGGCGCGGCGGCTCCGTCGAATGCCGCAATCGCGTGGGCTGGGGCGATTGCGTGGTGCCCGGCGTGCCGCGAAGCGAGTGGTGGGAACACCTGGACAAGCGATGCACGGGCGGGTTGTGACCGAGGCAAACGACCACGATAACTTTCATCCGGCGGCGCCTCTCTGATACGCTGTACAGCGAGCAAGGGGTACATCGAGAAGAGGGA
>RFIY01000259.1 GCA_003695505.1 Candidatus Dadabacteria bacterium
GGTGCGCGTGCATCTGCCGCTGGCGGATCTGGCTTCGGCCTGAAACGCCCGCAGGCCCGCCGGCTGCGGGCAACAACAAGAATCACCGCCATCCGGGCGACCGCCTGAGTCACCCGGATGGCGGTAGCGTGGGACGAGGTCTATGAAAGCCATGAAATCTTCCGGATTAATGAAAGGGCTGATCCTTGCGGGCGGTTCGGGCACGCGTTTGTGGCCGCTTACGGTGGCAGTGAGCAAGCAGCTGATGCCGGTGTACGACAAGCCGATGATCTACTATCCGCTGTCGGTGCTTATGCTTGCGGGCATTCGCGAGATTCTGGTGATTACCACCCCGCAGGATCGGCCTCTGTTTGAGCGTGCGCTCGCGGATGGGAGCCAGTGGGGGCTTCGTCTTTCGTATGCGGAGCAGCCGGAGCCCGGGGGGCTCGCGCAAGCCTATCATATCGGAGCCGATTTTGTGGCAGGTGACCCGAGCTGTCTGATCCTTGGCGACAACATCCATTACGGCCATGGGCTGATGGGTCAGTTGCACTCGGCCAGGGATGCTGTGTGCCGGGAGGGTGGCGCCTGCGTGTTCGCCTATCACGTGCACGATCCTGAGCGTTACGGCGTGGTGGAGTTTGATGCGGCAGGGCAAGCGATTTCGATTGAGGAAAAGCCCCGAAATCCCAAATCGCACTATGCGGTGACCGGACTCTACTTCTACGATGGGAAGGCGGTTGATCTTGCCCGTGATCTGAAGCCTTCGGCCCGCGGGGAGCTTGAGATCACTGATCTCAATCGGCGGTATCTTGAACGTGGAGAGCTTCGGGTGATGCGTCTCGGCCGGGGTTCGGCCTGGCTTGATACGGGGACGCACGATTCGCTTCTGGATGCGGCCCGTTTTGTCGAGGTAGTCGAGAAGCGCCAGGGATTGAAGATCTGCTGTCCGGAGGAAATCGCCTGGAAGCTTGGCTACATCGACGATGCGCAGTTGGAGGCCTTGGCTCGCCCGATGCTGAAGAACGGCTACGGACAGTATCTGATGCATGTGCTTGAGGTCGGTCGTCGTGAAGGTGTTTGAAACGGAACTTCCCGGCGTGCTCGTGATTGAGCCCGCTGTCTTCGTCGATGAGCGCGGCTTTTTTCTGGAGACGTTCCATGAAGTCCGGTATGCGGGGCGCGGAATCCCGGGCGATGGATTGCGCTTTGTCCAGGACAACCATTCCCGCTCCAGGCGTGGCGTGCTGCGAGGCCTTCACTACCAGATCACGAAGCCGCAGGGCAAGCTCGTGCGGGTGACGCGAGGGCGTGTGTTCGATGTGACAGCGGACGTGAACCCTGATTCGCCCACGTTCGGGCGCTGGGTGGGGGTGGAACTCTCCGATGAGAACCACCGTCAGCTGTGGATTCCGCCAGGCTATGCGCACGGCTTCTGCGTGTTGTCGGATGTTGTGGACTTCGAATACAAGTGCACCGAGCTCTACCACTCGGAGGACGAGGGCGGCATCCGCTGGGACGACCCGAGGCTGGCCATCGAGTGGCCGGTGAAGGAGCCGATTGTGTCCGCCAAGGATGCACGGCTTCCCACACTGGAGCAGGCCGAGCGGCGCTGGTTGCCGAAGTGAGGCTCCTGGTCGTAGGCGCAGGCGGTCAGCTTGGGGCGGAGCTGATCCGGTCGATCTCGCCGCATAAGGTGATTGGGCTTAAGCGCGATGCGCTTGATGTGACGGATACGGGTGCTGTTGCCGAAAGCCTTGAGCGGTTCCGGCCCGATGCCGTGGTCAATGCATCGGCCTATACGGCGGTGGACCGCGCGGAATCTGAGCCTGAGGCTGCCTTTGGCGTGAATCGGGATGGCGCGGCCAACCTGGCGACTGCCTGCGCCCGGCTTGCTATCCCGCTGGTGCATGTGTCCACGGATTACGTCTTTGACGGGCGCAAGTCCTTACCCTACGTGGAGGAGGATGTTCCGAATCCTCTGGGCGTGTATGGAAGGAGCAAGCAAGCGGGCGAGGAGGCTGTGCGTGAGGTCTGTCCAAGGCATCTTATTTTCCGCACGAGCTGGGTGTTTTCGGCGCATGGGCATAACTTTGTGAAAACGATGCTCCGCCTGGGCGCCGAGCGCGAGGAGCTGGCGGTCGTAGCCGACCAGCGGGGCAGGCCCACGGCGGCGGCGGAGCTGGCGCGCCTGATTCTCGCCATTCTGCCCGAGGCGGAAGGAAAGTGGGGTACCTATCATCTAGCGCAGCCCGAGCCGATAAGCTGGCACGGCTTTGCCGAGGCGATCTTCGCCGAGGCCCGGAAGCAGGGCATGGATCTCAGGGTGCAGCATGTTCATCCTATCACAACCGAGGAGTATCCGACGCCTGCCGAGCGGCCCAGAAACTCGGTGCTGGACTGCCGGAAAATTGAGGAAACCTTTGGCGTTCGCATCCAGCCTTGGCGGGAAGCGCTGAAGGATGTAATCCGGGAGTTGAACAATGGCTGAATACAAGCCCAGGATGATGCTGGTTACCGGCGGCGCCGGGTTCATCGGCTGCAATTTCGTGCGCTACATGCTGGCCAACGATCCGGACGTGCGCATCGTCAACCTCGATGCGCTGACCTATGCGGGGAGCCTTGAGAATCTGAAGGATCTGCCGGATCCCTCGCGGCATACCTTCGTGCATGGCGATATCTGCGATCGGGATCTGGTCGAGCGCCTGCTGCGCGAGCATGAGATCGACACGGTCGTGCATTTCGCGGCCGAATCGCATGTGGAC
>RFIY01000260.1 GCA_003695505.1 Candidatus Dadabacteria bacterium
ACGCGTGGACTTGCGCCCGTAGATGGCGCCGACCACGGAAACGCGGCCTGCTGGGCCACGGGTGAACGGTCTTCGATCAATTCGCGCGGGATGTCCTGCAAAAAGGGACTCTGACGCTGGCTCAGCCGCGCACCGAAGGTGCGGCGGGTGCGGGCCCGCGTCAGATATAGATCCTTGCGGGAGCGGGTGATTCCAACGTAGCAAAGGCGGCGTTCCTCGTCGAAATTTCCTTCGTCGATGGATCGCTGATGCGGCAACACGCCATATTCGAGACCGGTCAGGAACACCACATCGAATTCCAGCCCCTTCGCGCTGTGCAGCGTCATCAGTTTGACGGCGGCGCCATCGTCGACGCCATCGGCATCCTGAATCAATGTCACTGTATCGAGGTAGTCCGCCAGCGTCGCCTCATCGTCCATATCAGCCTGCCAGTCCTGCATCGAAACCAGCAACTGATCAATATTCTCACGCCGGTCCCGCGCGATCTCGGTGCCTTCGCTGTCATATGCATCGCGCAGCCCCATGCGCTCGATCGTCTGCGCGGCCAGGTACGCCAGGCCATCTTTGCCGATTTTCGTCCGCAGAACCGCCAGGTCTTCGCAAAAGCGGGTCAGCGCCTGCGCCGGCTTACCGCGCACCTCACCGGCGGACACGGCCAGTTCGACGGCGCCGAAGACATCCGTACCCAATTGGGCACGTCGCAGCACGCGTTCGAGGCTCGTCTTGCCAATGCCGCGACGTGGCACGTTGGCGATGCGCTGAAAGGCGACAAAATCGGCAGGATTCTGAAGCAGGCGCAGGTATGCAATCACGTCCCGGATCTCCTTGCGCCCAAAGAAGCCGGTCGCACCAACGACCTGATGTGGGATCGAGCGTTGCCGCAACGCCTCCTCGTGGACCCGGCTTTGCGCATTCGTGCGATAGAAAATCGCGATCTCCGCCGGCGGCGTCCCGTCTCGCAGCAGACGTTCGACCTGACGTGCGACCCAGTCGGCTTCTTCCCGTTCGTCACCGAGCACCGCCAGACGCAACGGCTTTCCGGCGGGGCCATCGGTCCAGAGGCGCTTCTCCTTGCGCTCCACGTTGTGACGCACAACGTTCCAGGCCGCGTCGAGAATGTTGCGCGTGCTGCGGTAATTCTGTTCCAGCCGTACGACCCGCGTCTGCGGATAGTCGCGCTCGAAATTGAGAATGTTGGAAATGTCGGCGCCGCGCCACGCATAAATCGACTGATCATCGTCACCCACGACGGCCAGATTGCCGTGCCCGGCGATCCGTCGGATCAGATCGTACTGAATGCGGTTGGTGTCCTGAAACTCATCGACCATGACAAAGCGATAGCGCCGTTGCAGCCGCGCCTCCAGTCCAGGATCACGCTCCATCGCCTTGAGCGGCTGCAACAACAGGTCGCCGAAGTCGAGTGCGTCGTTGCGCAGCAGCTTCTGTTGCCAGGCTTCGTAAATTTCGACCATTGGCAGGTCGTCGATGACGACGGACGGATCGAGGTCCTCGGGCATCCAGCCGCGCCGTTTGAACCCCTCGATGCGACCCAGGACATCGCGAACATTGATTCGCTCGCCATCAAGATCGAATTCATCGAGAATTTCCCGCATCAGCTGACGCTGATCGGCCTCGTCGTAGATGACCGCCTGCGGCGACACCGCGACCGGCACGACGCCGGTCCTGATCAGGTGCAGACCAAGCCCGTGAAACGTACGGACTTCCGGCCGCCCCTGCATCGTCCCGACCATGGCCTCGATCCGCTCGGACATCTCGCGGCAGGCCTTGTTGGTGAAGGTCACGCAAAGAATTTCGTCTGGCGCCGCAACCCCTTGCGTGATCAGCCAGACCGCCCGGTGCGTCAGGACGCGGGTTTTGCCGCTACCCGCTCCGGCCAGAATCAGCAGTGGTCCTTCGACGTGCGCGGCCGCCTGCCGTTGTTCCGGATTCAGGGCCGCCAGAAAATCGGCGTCGCTCATTCGACGGTGACGCTCTTGGCAAGATTGCGCGGCTGGTCAACATCGGTGCCGAGATGTACCGCCACATAATAGGCAAAAAGCTGGAGCGGTACCGCGAGCAGTACGGCATCGACCAGTGGATCGACGCTGGGAACTTCGATGCGGTCGTCGGCGACTTCGGCAACTTCCTCGTCGCCTGGAAGGGTCAGCGCGATGACCCGTCCCTCGCGCGCGCGGATCTCTTCGATATTGGCGATCACCTTCGATCGAACGGGACTGTCGTGTACGACGAACAGTACCGGAACATCCGCATCCACAAGTGCAATCGGGCCATGCTTCATTTCGCCGGCGGGGTATGCTTCGGCGTGCATGTAGCTGATTTCCTTGAGCTTCAGGGCGCCTTCCATCGCGAGCGGATAGTGCACGTCTCGCCCGAGGTAGAGCATATCCCGGGCGTGCGCATAGCGACGCGCCATTCTTTTGATGACCGGTTCACAGTCTTCAATCAGCTCGGCGACGGCGGTAGGCAGGTGGCTCAACGCGGTCAGCCAGCGCCGTCGCAACGCACCGTCGAGTCGATGAACCTGCTGGTCGAGGTACAACAACAGCAGGTGGAGGGTCACGAGTTGCGTGACGAACGCCTTGGTACTGGCGACGCTGATTTCGGGACCAGCGTGCGTGTATGCTACGGCATGCGCGGCACGCGCGATGCTCGACTCCAGCACGTTACAGACCGCAACGACGTAGGCGCCGCGCGAACGGGCGAGTTCGACCGCGGCCAGCGTGTCGGCGGTTTCGCCACTCTGCGAAATCGCGACGACGAGCGTGTGTTCGTCGATGATCGGCTCACGGTAGCGGTATTCGCTCGCAAATTCAACGCGTGTTGGCACGCGCAGATGGCGTTCGAATTCATAGGCGGCCGTCAGCCCGGCGTGGAAACTGGTTCCGCACGCAACCATGACCACCTGGCGCACATTGTCGAGGATTCCAGACGGGATCAGATCGCTTTCAAAAAAGACTTCGCCCCTGTCGAGCGCAACCCGCCCGGCCAGGGTATCAGAGATGGCGCGCGGCTGCTCATGAATCTCCTTGAGCATGAAATGCGGATAACCGCCCTTTTCGGCCAGGACCGGATCCCACGCGATGCGCAACGGCTTGCGCGTCACGGCTGCTCCGTCGCCGTCCGTAATCGTCAGCCCATCATGTTGCAACAGCGCGATATCGCCATCCTCGAGAATCACCATCTCGCGCGTATAATTGAGAATGGCCGGAATATCCGAGGCCGCAAACAGTTCGCCCTCGCCAATGCCAAGGATCAGCGGACTTCCGTGGCGCGCAAATACGAGCGCTCCCGGACAGCTTCCGTGCAAGACGCCGAGCGCATAACTGCCATCGACCCGGGGAAGGATGTTACGCACCGCCTCAAAAAGTTGCTCTGGCGACGGATCGTTGCCGCTCAGCTCCCGTGCAATGAGGTGCGCGAAAATCTCGGAATCGGTCTCGGATGAAAACGTGGCGCCGTCGGCGATCAACTGCTGGCGCAGTTCGAGATGGTTCTCGATGATGCCGTTGTGGACGACGACCGTATGCTCGACCCGGTGCGGATGGGCATTCTCTTCACTCGGGCGGCCGTGCGTCGCCCAGCGCGTGTGCCCCAGACCCGCGTGGGCGTCTGGCCGATCACCGGCTATTTTTGCCTCGAGGTCGGCTATTCTGCCCTTGCAGCGAAAAACGGTCACCGGTTCCGGATCGAGTACCGCGATTCCGGCGGAGTCATAGCCACGGTACTCGAGGCGTTTCAGGCCTTCGATCAGCACGTCTACGGCCAAACGATGACCCAGGTAGCCAACGATTCCGCACATCGCTCAGCTCGCTGGACGATTCAGCCGCCGCGATCCCCGACGCAATTCAGGACTCGTCGGAAGTATCTTCGGTGGTTGCTTCCGCGTCAGCCTCGGCACCGTCTCCTTGCTCCGCAGCCTCCACGCCTTCACCAGATGCTTCGTCTTCGCCCGCTTCTGCTTCGGGCTCCGGCTCGGGAGCTCCGACGCCTTCGACAACGACCTTTACCGATGCAGTCAATTCCGGCGCGAGCCGCAGCTCGACGGTGTATTCACCAGGCTCCCGAATCGGCTCGGCCAGACGCAGCCAGTTGTGCTGGATCGGACCGAACTGCGCCTCGAGCGCTTCGATAATCCGCCGCGCCGAGACGGAACCGTACAACCGACCGGTCTCGGTCACATTCTCTTCAAAATGCACTTCCGCGCCATCCAGCGTTTCGCAGCGCACCCGAAGATTATCGATCACGCGCTTGCGGCGAGCCTCCGCGATGTGTTTCTGGTGCTCGAACGCAGCAACGTTGTCGGGCGTTGCCTTCAGCGCCTTGCGTTTCGGCAGCAGGTAGTTGCGTGCGTAACCGGTGCGGACATCAACGACGTCCCCCGGCAACCCGAGGTGTTCCACGGCTTCAATCAGAATCAGTTTCATAATGACGAACTCCTGACGTTCCCGGACGTGCCGCTCAGGCGCCGACGGTCGTAAAGGGAAGCAGGCCGAGAATCCGCGCCCGCTTGATTTGCTGACTCAGGTGACGTTGTTCGCTCGCGTTGAAACGCGTCGTCCGACGCGGACGAATCTTCCCGCGGTCGGTAATGTACGCCACCAGTCGTTCCGGATTGCGAAAGTGCAGCTCATTCGGCTCGACGTTCTCGCTGGTGCCCAGGTAGGTCTGGAACCGCAGCACATCGTTGCTGATGCGCAGACGACGCTCGACCTCGGCGGGAACATCGGCTGGCGCCTGGTAGCGCAGAAACCCGTAATGGGCGTACTTCTTTTTCTGGATTTCGTAGGCAAGACGGCGCTTGCCCCAGGGCTGCCAGGAGACGTCCTGCCCACCCTGCTCTTCGATCGCACCGCGTAACCCTGCGACGATTGCATCGATATCGTCCTGGCCTAGGCGCTCGTCAAACAAAATTACGGTTTCGTATTGCCGCATGTTGAACCCTCCTTACGGGTTTCCAGCCCCGCAATCTCGCGGAGCAAGAAGGGAGTTTACGAGAAAAATCGCGGCGCCGCCCCAAGTGGAGCGGCGCCTTCGTTATAGTCTATCAGCTCACCGCATGGTGCGCATGTTTCACGCAGCGGCTTCGGCCCGGCGTTTGAGTTCGGCATTCATCTGTTCGTACAGCGACTGCAGCCGTCCGGACAGCAAAGGGCCAACCAGTTTCGCCAGCACACCGGTAAATCGCTCGCCATGAATCAGGCGCGTCGCGCCGTCTCCGACCGGCACCAGTTCGAAGTAGTGTTCTCCGAGCATGCCGCCACGAATGCCACCGCGCCAGCGCAGCTCCTTTGGTGCTTCGACCTGGACGAACTCGATGCCAATGGGCAGAACGGGTCCATTGCCGACCTTCGCCAGCAGCTTCCCCTTGCCTCCAGGCCGGATATCCCCCTGAAGGCCGTGCAGCACGGGGTTCCACTTCGGCCAGTCATCGGCGTCTCGCAAAATCTTCCAGACAACTTCCTGAGGCGCATTAATCGTCGTTTCGCAGCGTACTTCCATCAATCAGCTCCTGTTGTCTCCGTCGCGAGAATCCGGGAATCATCGTCAGCTTTTCCGCCCGCCCGAAGCGCGTCGACGTCGCCCCTGTGACCGGTTGCCGCCGCCGCGCCGGCCGCCCCCGGGTCGGACGCCACCTTTGCGATCCTTGCGCGGCGGACGCGGCGGGAACACCAGATCGCTCGCCAGATCGTCCGCTTCGGCCCAGGCGACATCAATACTGCGACCAAGCGTTTCCTCGACCTTCGGCAAGTTCTCGACCGTATCCTGCGTGGCAAGGATCAGCGCCTCGCCCTCTGCGCCTGCGCGCGCGGTCCGCCCTACCCGGTGGATATAGTCCTTGGGATTATCCGGGATGTCCCAGTTGACGACGTGGCTGACGTTGTCGATGTGCAGGCCCCGGCTCGCGACATCGGTCGCGACGATCACGGGCGGGTTCGTTTCCTTGAAGGCGTCGAGCGCGCGAAATCGTTGCTTCTGGTCGAGCGCACCAGATAACGCCAGCGAACGTATGCCATTGGCTTCGAGGACCTGACTGACGCGAAGTGCCGTGTGCCGTCGGTTCGTGAAAACAATAACTCTGAGCTGCGATTCCTGCTGTTGCCATTTGCGAATGAGGCCGATCAGCAGTGGATACTTTTCGTCGTCGGCCAGGTGATAGACGACCTGACGAATCCGGTCGGGTGGCGTATTGACGTCGTCGACGGCAATGACGGGAGGGTTGTCCATGTACTCCCAGGCAAGCTCTTCGACCCGGTAGTCGACGGTCGCGCTGAACAGCAGATTTTGCCGCTCACCGGCAGGAGGCATCCGCCGGATCAGCCAGCGTACGTCGGCAATGAAGCCAAGGTCGAACATCCGGTCGCATTCGTCGATGACGAGAATTTCTGTCTTGTCGAGACTGTAGACCTTCTGTTTGTAGTAATCAATCAGGCGCCCCGGTGTACCGATCAATACATCCACGCCGTCACGAAACGCCTCTTTCTGTTCCTTGTAGTCGACACCACCGATCACGGTGTGAAATTTCAAAACCGTGTGGGCCCCGAGCTGGGCTGCGTTGTCGGAGATCTGTTTGATCAGTTCTCGCGTTGGCGCGATGATCAGTGCCCGCGGATCCTGTGGTCGGCTGTTTTCGGGACGAGGCTTCTCCAGCAGGCGGTGCAGGGTTGCGATCAGGAAGGCCGCGGTCTTGCCGGAGCCTGTCTGCGCCTGACCGGTGACACTTTTTCCGGCAATCGTGATCGGCAGTGTCTCACGCTGAATCGGTGTTGGCTCGATGAAACCCGCGTCACGGATTCCGGCCATTACGGACTCGGCCAGGCCAAGCTGTTCAAAAAACGAGGTGCTCATTATTCTCCGAATCTGTGCAGTTGCGTAAACGGCAAACGCCTTTCGCGCCCGCCGGGACGGCAGCATGGACTCCCGCCGACGCACCAGGCCATTGCATGGCGCATCTTGCAACAGTGTACGGATTCAAAAGAGCCACTGCCATTCGGCCCGCGCGATGACCTGGCCTGGCCAGACGAAAAACATGTTGTCCTCCGGCCGATCCTTCAGCAACAAATAGCGTCCGTCGATCTTGTCGGCTGCGTACAGCGCGGCGAGCTGGCGCTCAGGACGCCCCCTGTAGGCACCAAGCGGCAATTCCACAAACAGGCGCAGGCCACGGATCCGGAATCCAGCCTCCACAGGCACCGGGGGGGCGTGCAGCGCGTCGAACGGCGAATTGACGCGATCTGGCAACGACAGCAGCCGATTGAGGCGATAGGCATCCAGAAAGATGTCGCGCCAGCTCGTACGGACATAAACGTCATCAACGCGTAACCTCGCCGCCAGCTCCGTCCGCATCAGCGCCCATATACGCCGTGGCCAGTTGACGCCCCGCAGGATCTGGCGCACGCCGGGAGCGTCCATCGCGATCTGGAAGCCACGCATCGCACGAGAAGCGACCCGCGGTCGTGTACGACCGGCCAACATGGCATCGCGAACGCCCGCGACGGTCGCCTCGGTCACCTGCAGTTCAGTGATAACCGCACCTACCCACTGGGCAAAATGTGCATCGCTGTTGCCATACTGCGCGACGGCGTATTCATCGGCTTCGTCGACGTCGGCACGCCAGGCGGTCGGAAAAATCTCGGCCCCATTGAAGCGCTCCACACCATTGACCGGCAGGCGGCGACCCAGTGCACCTGACACGCCCGCGTCGGGACGGTTGGGATGCGCAAGCACCGCGATGCCGCCCTGCCTGTGAATGTAGTCGACCGTTGCGCGTACCGGCATCCCAGGGGGGATCGGCGTCGTCACAAAATATGCAAGCAGATGGCCGTCCGCCGTCGAGATCTCGACTCCCGGTACGAGGATCAGCGGCCGCGTCAGCTCGCCGGATCGCCGCATGGCCTGATACGTTGCCCGCACCAGCGGCCAGCTGACAATATCGTGATCCGTGATCGCCAGCACGTCCAGGTGCTGTCGCTGCGCGGCAAGCAGGATGTCACGGACTGGCGTTGCGCTGTCGTGACTTCGGGACGCATGCACATGCAGATCGGCGACGAGCCGCCGCATTCCGTTGACGCGACGAGTGTCCGATGTCGCTTCCGTCGGTATCGTCGACGCAAGGACATAGTCGACTGCCTCGACGCGTCGGCGGAGCTGCGTCGTGAGCAGATGGGCCGCAGGAATAACGGGATCGAGTTGCCAGGAGACACCTGTATCACTCCCGACCGGCGGCGGGTCGAACAACCCGGGCCAACCACTGGCGATCCCGGTCAACAGGAGCGTCGCCAGGGATAACGCCTGATCACGCGCCGGCTGCTCACGCAGGAAACGCTCGAGATCCCGCGCCTGGGTTTCCTCGCGGCGCAACGGCATATAGGTATTACTGTACGGCTCCGGCCGGTAGACAGGATGCAGCACATACGGCGCATCCGGCCCGGGAGCGAGCGTGGCGCATCCAGACAGCGCCAACAGCACTGCAACCCAGCGTATCCGCATCAATGCAGCGCGTCCAGAAACGTGCGAACGGCCGTATCAAAGCGATGCGGCTGATCGGCGTGGACCCAGTGCCCCGCCTGACGGAGCCAGACAAATCGGGCGCGCGGGAACACCTGCCGCACCGCCCTGGCATCGTCCCGCGTCACATAATCGGAATCAGCGCCGCACAGATACAGCGCCGCCAGATCGCGCGGCGTGTCACATGGCGCGACCGTGCAGACCCCTGCGGCGATCGCGTCCCCCTGCTCCAGGAGCACCC
>RFIY01000261.1 GCA_003695505.1 Candidatus Dadabacteria bacterium
GTATGTGGATGCTCGCCCGGTAGACCGGCGCCGATGATGTGCGGGCGGTAGGGCATTTCCAGTGTGTCGGGCATGTGCGCCGTCGCCGACACATCGAGGATCACGTTCGTCACGTCACGGTTCTTGCTGAGTTCAAGGACGGTCGCGATCAGCACACCGCAGCCGATCGCGACGGCTTCTCCCGGCTCGATGTAGACCTGAACATTCCAACGATCGGCGACGGCCCGCAGTAGACTGACCAGCGCTTCCCGGTCGTACTCGGGGCGTGTCACATGGTGTCCGCCACCCAGATTGACCCAGTCCACCCGCTCCAGCACATCGGCAAAACGCGCCTCAACTGCGGCGACCGTGCGGGCGGCGGCATCGGCGCCAAGCTCGCAGAGATTGTGGATATGGATTCCGTCGATGGCTGCGATGACCGTTTCGTCCACGTGCTCGCGAACGGCGCCGAGCCGCGACCCAGGCGCGCACGGATCGTAGAGGGGCACCTCGACTTCACGATGTTCGGGATTGATGCGCAAGCCCATCGACGCGCCGCGCCGTCTTGCCCGCCCACCGAGACGCTGTAGCTGGCCGGAGCTGTTCATCACGATGTGGTCGGCAAGTTCGGCAACCGCATCCAGATCGGCAGCGGACCAGGCCGGTGCATAGGCGTGAATTTCAGCAAACCCGATTTCCGCTGCAAGCTGGGCCTCGTGTAACGAGCTGACCGCCGCACCCGCAAGATGATCGCGCACGATGCGCAAGGACTGGGGGTTGGCGAATCCCTTGAATGCCGCGAGGACGCGCGCGCCAGAGCGCGCCTGAACATCGGCGAGCTGCCGCGCGTTTGCCGCAATTTCGTCCTGGTCAATCACCCAGCACGGCGAGCACGGCACGGCGGAGACATCGAGCTGCGCCATCCACGGACGCAGCGTAATGATGGCGTCGCTCAACGGATCGATCCGCTCACTCGAAACTGCCCGGCTCGAGCTCCATGACCTGCCAGGGCAGCCCGTAGCGGTTCAGATCGTCGAGGAACGGTAGCGCGTCGAACTGCTCCATATGCCAGACGCCGGGCTGGAACCATTTCTGTTCGAGCATCATCTTCGCGCCGATCATCGCGGGCACGCCCGTCGTGTAGCTGACCGCCTGACTGCCGACCTCGCGATAACAGGCTTCGTGGTCGCAGACGTTGTAAATGAACCGCGCAGCCGGCTGACCATCAATCGTGCCCTGGACCAGGCAACCAATGCTGGTCTTGCCGGTGTACCCCTCGGCCAGCGAGCCGGGATCCGGCAGGACTTTCTTGAGAAACTCGATCGGCGCAATCGAGACGCCGTTGCCGAGGTCGATCGGCTCGATGCTCGTCATGCCGACGTTCTGCAACACATTGAGATGGGTCAAATACTGCTCGCCGAACGTCATCCAGAAACGGATCCGTTTCAGGCCCGGAATGTGCAGCACGAGTGATTCCAGTTCTTCGTGATACAGCACATACGCCTTGCGCTCGCCGACGCCCGGAAAGTCGAACTCGCGGGATACCGACATCGGCGCGATCTCGATCCACTGGCCGTTTTCCCAGTATCGGCCTGGTTGGGTGATTTCGCGAATGTTGATCTCCGGGTTGAAATTGGTCGCAAACGGCTTGCCGTGATCACCACCATTGCAATCGAGGATGTCGATCGTGTCAATCGTCTCGAACAGGTGGTCACGCGCATAGGCGCAAAAGACGTTGGTCACGCCCGGGTCGAACCCCGAACCGAGCAGCGCCATCAGCCCGGCCTGCTCGAAGCGCTCCCGATAGGCCCACTGCCACTTGTACTCGAACTTCGCCTCGTCCCGTGGTTCGTAGTTCGCGGTATCCAGATAATGCACGCCGGCATTGAGGCAGGCATCCATGATCGTCAGATCCTGGTACGGCAGCGCGACGTTGATGACCAGATCCGGCCGGACACGCTCGAGCAGTGCGGTCGTTGCCGCGACATCATCCGCATCGACCTCGGCGATGTCGATCGTTCGTCCGGTACGTTCTTTCACCGCGTCGCGGATACGCTCGCACTTGCCAATCGTCCGCGACGCGAGCGTGATGTTTTCGAACACTTCGGGCACCTGGGCGCATTTGTGCGCGACGACATTGCCGACACCACCGGCGCCAATGATCACTACGTTGGCCATTGCAACTCCTCCGACATCCCGCATCCGGCGGGGGGCGACTATATTCGGGTTGTGAAGGGAACCAGGATGCAGCGAGCGCCCCAGATCCGACGAACCGCATACCGCGGCTGAACGGACGCTCCAGAGATTATTATAAATCAAGAACTGGATCCACCCCGGCGGAGCGCACGGTGTCATTCCGGACACGCCTGCAGTACCGACTGATGTTCCCTGGCGTTGCGCTCGACGCGCCGGCGATCGACGATGCGGCGCTGACACGCGCGGGCGTCCGGCGCTGGTGGCTTGACGATGGCGCCGGCGGGCGCAGCGAAGCCTGGCTGCTCGCGGCGGATGCGCCGACGGGGGCAATCATCTTTGCCCACGGCAATGGCGAACTGATCGAATTCTGGCCCGAGGCGCTGCGGTTTATCGCCGACGAACTGAACCACGACCTGCTGCTGGTCGAGTACCCGGGCTACGGCCGCTCGACAGGACGACCCACCGGCCATACGGTGCGCACGGTCATGCGCACGGCGTTCGACCGTCTGCAACAGGAGCGAGCGCCGCAGCAAACGATCGGCTTCGGGCGGTCGCTTGGCGGCGGTGCAATCAGCGCACTCGCGACGGAGCGACGCCTCGACGGCCTGGTGCTCGCATCGACCTTCACGTCGATTCGCGACCTCGCCAGGGATCTGCACCTGCCAGCTTTCGTTGTGGAAAACACCTTCGCACCGTTGCCGGTGGTACGCACCTTCCCGAACCCGGTGCTCGTCATTCACGGCCGCAACGACGAGCTGATCCCGTTCCGGCATGGGCAACGGCTTGCCGAGGGCGCGGCTCAGGGTCGCCTGTACGCCGATGAGGGCGGCCACAACGACACGCCCCGGGACTGGAACCGTTTCCGCCACGAGCTGGCCGACTGGCTCGCCGAACTGCGCGGCACCTCGCGAGGTCAATGATGTACTGCTACGACTACCCACACCCGGCCGTAACGGTGGATTGCGTGATCGTCCGCAGGGCGCGAGAACAGCCAGAGGTTCTGCTGATTCAGCGCAAGCATGCGCCCTTTGCGGGCCAGTGGGCGTTTCCGGGCGGCTTTCTCGATGTCGATACGGACAGCTCTCTCGAAGCCGCCGCGCATCGCGAGCTACAGGAAGAAACCAGCCTCACAGGCATTGAGCTGACGCAGCTCGGCGCGTGGGGCGACATCGATCGCGATCCGCGCGAACGTGTCATCACCGTCGCGTTTCTTGGCCTGCTGTCGGACGCCACAGTCCCGGTTCGCGCCGCCGACGACGCCCGCGATGCACGCTGGTTCCCGCTCGACGACCCGCCACCGCTCGCCTTCGATCACGCGCACATTCTGGCCGCAGCACGTCGTCGGCTCTTTGATGGGTTGCCGCCTCTGCTTTGACTGTTGCCGCACGCAACCAAACTGTACCGTCAGGTCTGTTCGTGATTTTGCGGTGCGCTCCCTGACTGCGGTAAAGTGAATGGCGCTCATCGAATGAGCGTTCTTTTGACCCTTGCAGGAGGTCCATCTTGCCCGCAGCCCCCGCGCGCGCCATGACAGCCGTGGCGCAACCGATTCCGACGGCACCGCGACCGATTCCCGACGGCGCCCGACTGCTCGGGTTGCCGGAAATCCCGAAAATGCTGCGTGATCCGATCGGCTGGGGCCGTGAGCGCTACGACCGCTACGGGCCGGTCTCGTGGGGGTCGTTTCTTGGCCAGCGCGTGCTGATCATGCTTGGCCCGGATGCCAACGAGTTCGTGCTGATGAACCGTGGCAACATCTTTTCGAGCAAGATGGGCTGGAATTACTACATCGAGCCGTACTTCCGCCGCGGCATCATGTTGCGCGACTTCGACGAGCACAGAGCGCACCGGCGGATCATGCAGGGCGCGTTCCAGCGCGAGGCACTGGCGCGTTATCTGGAACAGATGAACCCCGACATCGACCGGTTGATCGAACGCTGGCAGCCACGGCGCGACCGCCGTATCGTGCCCGTCTTTCCGACGGTCAAGCAACTGACGCTGGATCTCGCCTCGGGGATTTTCCTCGGCGAAGAGCTGGGGCCGGTTGCGGAC
>RFIY01000262.1 GCA_003695505.1 Candidatus Dadabacteria bacterium
CCATGACTAGCGACGACGCGGGCACGGAGTTTGGGGTAGGCGATCTGCTGGCGCAGCGGTTCAAAGGCGCGGCCCGTTGCAAACATGGCGAAGGTGCTCGCATAGGGAATTTTTCCCTGCCGGGCAAGTCCGGCCGTAATGCCAAGCAGATTCTGTTCAGCCACGCCAACATTGATGAAACGATCCGGGAACTCGCGCGCGAACAGCGCGGTCTTGGTCGATCCGCTCAGATCCGCATCCAGGACCACGACGCGGTCATCGCGGCGGCCCAGTTCGAGCAATGCCTCGCCGTACGCCTGTCGCGTGGCGATCTTTTGCGTCATTGTCAGCCCCTGTGTCTCGCGGCGCGCCTGGCGCCGTCAGTCATTCGATGCCAGATAATTGAGGATGATTTCATCCAGACTGCCTGTCTGTTCGTCCGCAGGTGCCTGTGCTGCCGGCTCGGTTGCGTCCTTGGCCGGTGCCCCGCCGAATCGAGCAATCTTGTCGTCGTAACGCCCATTCTTGAGGTCCCGCAGCATATTCTTGTGCTGCTCTTCCATCATCTCGCGGACGATCTCGTCGAGATTTTCCGCCATCACGATGTCAGCGTAGCTGGTTCGCCGGCTATCGATGATATTGCCGCCGATAAACAGGTGCGTGATGATTTCGGGCCGCTTCAGACCGCGATCCTCGGTCTGAATGTGAAACATCTGTCCGCGATGCATCACGTTGTGGTTGAACCCGGGTACCATTACTGCCTGCTGCCTCTTGTCAGAACCTTGTTTGGTTTGCGGTGCGGCCGGTCGGTTACCCCCACGTCCGCAGCCACAGTCATCATATCGTATTCGCCCACCCGGCGGTGAATCGTCGGGTCGGACCGGCTGTCTGTGCTACGCTGGAAATGGACGGAAGATGACCCCCGGAGTGTCTCGTTTGAGCGTTGCCGCATTGAAATATGCCCCGATGATTCCTGGACGCATCCACGGTGTCGGGTTTGGCTGGATCAATCTGGGCGGAAGCATTTTTGAGCATGACCGGATCGTTCACCCGGACGGGGTCAGTCCCGTATGGTGGCGCCGCAGCCGTCATGATTTCGTCCTCGAGGATGCCCTGGAGATCCTCGCGGCGTATCCGATTCGGGTGCTGATCGTTGGTACGGGCTGGATGGGCATGTTGCGTGTCGCCGATGAAGAGATCTCGGCAGCTCTGGCCGAGCGCGGGGTCGGTTTTGAGGTCATGCGCACACCCGATGCCGCAAGCCGGTGGCAGCGCACATTCGCCGAGGGGATCCCGTGCGCGGCGGCATTGCATCTGACGTGTTAGCAACCCGCACGCCGGCGGCGCAGACCTGTCGGCAACGAATCGGATTCAGTCCGGAATCCGTCAGTGATCATCGTGCAACAGGTGGGTGACGGCCTTCGACCGCGCGTCGATGCTGCCGCCGGAACAGTTGTAGTGTGGCCGTCGTCGTAACTGCGACAGTACGGGCCACAGATCGGTTCTGGCCGGGCGGTGCCAGAGTGGCCTGCGGAAACGCGTTCGCTCGAAGCGCAGCGGCTCGTCGAACCCGGACGCCAGGTGAACGATGCCACGAACATTGCGCCAGGGGATCCATCGCGGCGGCATCAGGCCGAACAGGTGGCCAAAGCGAGTGCGGCCGGCCGTGGCGGTCCGGTATTGCCAGGCGCGTAATGGTTCGACGTCATCATCACCAAGTTCAAGGCAACGCGGGTAGCCCATCACGCCCGCGTGCGACATGAGTACATACTCGTCGCTCCAGTAGCCTGCGCCATTCCTGGCGAGCGCGCGAACCAGCGCCGTCTTGCCCGCGCCGGACGGCCCGGTGATGGCAATGGCATGTGCACCATTGCCGATCAGTGCGCCATGCATCAGCGGGCGTTGGCCGGTATGGCGAAGCAGGGCGCGGAGACTCTGGTCGAATAACGGTTCGAGGTCGGACGCTCCAACGTCGACGCTGCCGGCGCGCGTCGAGAACAGGAACCTTTCCCGCCCGGAGGGTCGCACCTGAAGCAGCGGGTCATGGTGGTCGCGGCTGCGCGGAAAAAAGGAAAGCCAGTCGGGCAGCCAGGGAATCGCCGTCGATGGCGATACCGCGATCGTCACCACGGTGTCGTCGAGTATGATCGAGTGCCTGCCGTCCGTCATCGAATCCTCTGAGTGTCGGTCCGCGCGCTTGTCCGTTCTGGTGAACTGTATTCTCTGACAATCTCGTTCCACCCGCCAGCCTGTCGGCGCGAGTCGATGTTTTGCGGGTGTCATGTGACTGGCGCGCAGGCGTGCGCGACGATAGGCTGTAGCCCTGATGCCAGTGTCCGATGTGCCAATCATGTACTGGGTCCGCGGCGGCGCGGCCGGCGCGCTCTACAGTGGCAGAGACGGGCGCATTGAGCGGGTACCTGCGCCGCTGGTCCCGCTGGTCGAGCGCGCGATCGAGCGTGGGTGTGTCCTCGGTGACGCTGACCCGGGCGCCGAGGAGCGGCACTGGCTGGAGCTCGCCGGACTCGAAGGCGCGATGGTGCGGCGACTCGATCCGGACACCGTGCATCTGGATGATCGGCCGCGGCTGATCTGGCTCGAGTTGACAGGCCGCTGCAACTACACATGCGTGCACTGTTACGCCGAAAGTGATCCAGCACCGCGGGACGAAATGCCCGCGGATCGCTGGTTTACACTACTCGATGAGGCTGCGCGCCTTGGTTTTTCTCAGGTGCAGTTGACCGGCGGGGATCCGGCGATGCACCCGGCGCTGCCGGCGCTGCTCGAGCACGTTGCCGCGCTGCCGTTCACACTCGCGGAATTGTATACGAATGCGTCGCTGCTGACGGATCGGCTGGTTCGCCAGTTGGCCGACAGCGGTGTCCATCTTGCCGCCTCGTTCTACAGTGCCGATCCGGCGACATACGATGCCATTACGGGCGTCTCCGGCAGTTTTGATCGTGCCGTGCGAGGCTTGCGTCGTGCGCTCGCCGCCGGGATTCCCGTGCGCATCGGTCTTGTCGAAATGCCACAGAATATTCATGGTGTGCCCCGAACCATCGAGTTTCTGGCGGATCTTGGTATCTCCGCCGATCGCATCACGAGAGATCGTGTTCGACCGGCCGGACGCGGGCGCGAGGTCGAAGGCTGCGGGCATGGATCCGCAGGATTCGTGTCCGTGAATGCGATCGGTACCAGAGCGGCGGCGACCGGTTTCCGACGGCCGCAGCCGTTGCCGACCCGGGCGCGTACCGCGACGACCGGGAATCTGGTCTGGAACACCTGCTGGAGTGGCGAACTAGCCATCGATCCGATGGGGCAGGTTTTTCCCTGTATTTTTTCGCGAACTGCGCCGATTGGGACTGTGGCGACACAGTCGCTCGCTGACTGTCTGCGCGGTCCGGCCGTGACGGCCGCCTGGCAGCATCACCTCGGGGATGCTGAGGGGTGTCGGGGTTGTGAATTTCGGTATGGGTGTTTCGACTGTCGTGCGCTGACCGTGAATGTGACGGGACAGGCACAGGCCAAGCCGCCGACCTGTATCTACGACCCCGCGTCCGGACGTATCGACGCCCACGCGTGGGTCGAGCGGCTGCCGATCGATATCTGGCTGACGGTCTGCCCGCGTCCACAGGCAGACTGGCGGGTGATCTCTGAGGTGTCCACTGGACCATGGGTCGAGACGGCGGCGGGTGCGCGCGCCTGGTTGTCCTGGCTGGGGGCCGCGGTGCTCGATCTGGCGGATGGCTCGCGCAGTATTGCCACGCTGACAGAAACGATCAGCCGATTCATGCCAGATGTCGACGCCCGGATCGTCCTGGCCATGGCGTTCGAACTCGAAGTGCAAGGCTTGCTCTGGCTGCCCGACCCGGAACCCGCCGTTACCTGATGATGGTCGGGCTGGCTGGCGACAGGACGCCAGTGCACGCCTCGGCGTCAATAACCGCTGGCGGCCGCCATGCCAAGGTTGGACAGGGCATGCAGGACGATCGCCGGCCAGATCGATCCAGAGCATTCGGTCAGCCAGCCGAACCAGAGTCCCGGAAAAAAGACGGACAGTCGGTCGATGCGGCCGGTGACCAGGTGGATTACGGCAAACGCGGCTGCGGTCACAAGGTTTGCGGCGGTCAGCCTGAATGTTCCGCGACCCCACGCCCGTCCTCCGAGCAGGCGATCTGCCTGGGGCTGTAGCCAGCCACGAAAGAAGAGCTCCTCGGGTAACGCGGCGAACAGCAGCTCGGCGAGCAGGCGCTCGCCGATGCTTTGCGGCGGCCCGGGCCACGGCCCCCACAGGAAGAAGCGGGTGACGATGAAGAATCCTGCGGCGATGATCGCGCCCGAGACGATGGCGGCCACGAGTCCACTTCGGTTTGGGACGGTCAGGCCGACTTGGCGCGCGGAGAGCGTCCGGTCGAGCAGGAACGGCAGATACAGGAATGCGATCGGGGCGACGTAGGCGCGCGCCGGACGCAAAAACGGCACGATTTGCGCAGCGGCGATCAGTGCGGCCGCGGCGGCAATGGCGCCTGTCCAGCGCCACCAGCTCGTCAGGATCTGGCGCGGACACCGGTCACCGGGCAGTGTGGATGGCGCTTCCGGCATGGGGCAGGGTGATTTCGAGAGGTCAGAGTGATTCGTCAACATCGTAGCCGATCGGCACATACGCGCGCTGCAATTGCGTTCCCTGCCGGATTGCGTACAATATGACGTTTGTTGCCAAGGTAGCTCAGCTGGTAGAGCAGCTCACTCGTAATGAGCAGGTCGTGGGTTCGAGTCCCATCCTTGGCTAAACGCCGCGCGGAGGAGCACACCCGCCTTATGAACGAACTGGCCCAAAGCGAATCTGGACACAATCCCGTAGACGGGCTACGCGCCTCTGTCCGCGATCAGTTGATCGGGCTGGGCTGGGCGTCCGCCATCGCCGGCGCACTGCTGACCTTGCTCGAGGTGCCGATTCTCGGACTCGACGGGGTTGGCAAGATCCTGCCGTACACGCTAACGGCGCTGCTCCTGGGTTCGGGTCTGCTGTTCTGGCTCGATCAGCGGCGCGGCCTCGCGTGGCTGCTTGGTCTGTTCGGTGCGTGGCTGGCCGGCGCGCTGGGATCGGTCTCCGACTCCTTTGCGTTGCCGCTGATCGGTTTTTTGCCTGAACTGGCCGGTGCGATGTTATTCGTTCAGCGACGGCACTGGTACGATCTCTGCTGGCTCGGCATTCTCGATGGTTTTGTGGATCTGGTGGTGCGACTGGGTTCGGCCGAGGGTCTTGTTTTCTCGGCGAGTACAGTGGTCGAGCTATTGCCGCTGGTGCTCGGTGTCGCCGGCCTCGGCTTCCTGCTCAGTCGTTCTCGTTAAGACGTCGTTCGTCGCCAGCCGACCCATCTTGCGCGTTGGCCACCCGGGCGGATGACGGGCGCCAGTCCCAGCGCAGCGCCACCCATGCCTGAACAGACACCTTCGCATCGACGAACAGATCAAGGGTCGGTCCGACCTGGATGCGGTATCCACGGCGCGAAAACCGGAACGGCAGGCGCACACCGTATGCCTGACGGCGATCCGGGATGGTGATCTCTGCCGACAGCCGAGCCGTCAGCCGATATGACCGACCGGCTGCGGTGCTACAGGAGACGATCCCGGAAGGCGTCTGTGTTCGGCCTGGATCCTGTTCGATGGCCCAGCGGGCTTCAAACAGGCAGGCGGCACCGGCGGGTGCGACCCGTGCAAGGGGTGTGATGCGCCATTCAGACGGTTCGCCGGGGACGGCGAGCAGGCGGGTTTCGTAACCAGCGACCCAGGGCCAGGCGTGCCGATCCGCCGCCAGGGTCAGGCGCGAATCGACGCGCCACCGGTTCGTGGGGCGTTGCCATGCCAGTTCCGTTCGCGCGGTGGTGCGCAGTCGCCTCTTGTGGCGCACCTGGGCGCGAACGCCGGATTCTCCGCGTCCACGGGCACCATCCATCAGCAGCGGGCTGGCCGGGGCGCCAGAATGGGGATTGTCCCAGCGATCACCGTAATGCCACAGCCATAGCGCCCAGCCGGATGCGTCCTTGCCCTCGATGCGGAGGACACCAGCCGCGCCGGTTTCGCGTGTGATGGTTGTCGCCAGTTCTCCGGCCGCTTCGAATCGTTTTTCTGCCGCCTCCGCCCAGCAGCCTGACGCTCCCCAGCCATTGGCAGCCGGAAACGGCGCGGCGACAGTAAGCGCGAGCGCGGGAGAGACGCGCCAGCGTGGTCTTGCAGCCCAGAACGCGCAACCGGCGCGCAGGGACGCCGACTGTACCTGGCCGGACAGGCCAACGAGCTGTTCGCGCATCAGTGGCAGTGAGCGCTGGAGTTCTATGGGCGTGCCGTTTGCGTTCTGCTGCCAGAACGTCACCGATGTTGCGCCGTCACTTCCGTTACGCACGCCCCAGCTCGGGATGCGCTCGACCGAGTCGGATGCAAACAGCGAGAGTGCGGCGCGGCCGCGTGACCAGCTCAGAACGCCACCGCGTCGCGCGGTTGCAGGCGCGGCGTCTGCGAGAATGTTGCCGCGACAGGCGTGACGGCAGTCGGAGACCTCGGCCCAGCCGGGGCGAATCCCCAGTTCGAGCCCAAATGCGTCGCGCCGGGGATGGCCAACGGCAAGTGTCAGTCCTTCGCCGTGACGGACCGCCCATGTACCGAAGATCAGCCGCAGGTCACGCCATGCGGTCTCGATTCCGTAGCGGATGGGGCGCGGCTGAACGGGGGGCGGTGCGACGATGACATCGAGGCCATCACTGCGTACGTTGTGCCAGGTCGTGCGCTGCAACTGCCAGAGCAGGCCAGCCTCGGGCAGACCCCGACCGTCCGTCAGGCGAATGCGCTGCCAGGCGGCGGGTATGTCGAGTTCGACAAGGCTGGCGCGCGCCTCCTGAGACAGTTGCCACGATGTTATGTGCGAGCGGGTGATGACGAATGGTCGCAGGCGTGCGATCTCGGTGGCCGACAGGATGCCGTTGCGAACGAGCATGTCGAGATCAACAGATTCGCGCTGTCGCAGCGCAAGAATCGTATCAGCCAGGCTGGCGTCGACGCCCGGCAACTGCTCAAGGCGTTGCCGGGAGGCGTGATTGAGGTCGATCGGGTCGTCCAGCAGGGCAGCAAGCGCATCGGCCGTGTCGACGTCGATCGTGCCGTTGGCCAGCAGGCGCGCAAGATCCGCTTCTGACTCGATCAGCGTATCTGCGGGCAGTACGGCGCAGGCGGCCTCCCGGGGTGGGCCGGACAAGGCAACGCAGGCCGCCACAGACCAGATGCATACGATGATCCTGCGCATCGCGGTGGATTACTGTCCACTGCAAAAGGCCGCGCATGTGTGCCAGTTTCCGCGGCTGCGATCACGCGCCAGCCGAGCGGCCTGCGCATAGTTCGAGGGCGCCTGATCCAGATCCGGCCACGCGCATGCAAGACCCTCGCTTAGCAGCGTCTGGCCGATGTCTTCTCCGTCCACCATAAGACGCGCCACCGTTCGGCCGTAGTGATCGGTGCAGGTCTGTTTGGACGTCCTCAGGCGGACGATTCGTCCCAGCACCCGGGCGGCGAGTGCATCCCGAGCCTCTCTGGCGCCGCATTCGGGTATGTCGCCGTGGAGTTCCGGGGCGTCGATTGAGGCGAGACGGATCGTTCGCTCGTCATCGATCACGACTGTATCCCCGTCGAGGACGGCGACGACCCGCGCGCGTCCCTGGGCGCAAGGGGTGCCACAGGCTGCACACAGCCAGATGGCGACCAGAGCGGCATGTCTGTTCAGTAGCACGGCGTGTTGGCATCGTCCGGGGAGCCGTAGCCACCCGTGGTTTCGGCCGCTGCCGAGCGGCACCAGGCGGGACCAAAGTCATTTGCCGACGCGGTCGCCCAACGAGGGTCGAGTTGCCACGATGCGCCTTCGCGAGCATCAGGAAAGTCCCGTCCGGCGTCCCAGGCGACCCGGTCGATCAGATCGCCATCGCACCAGAGCTCGACGCGGTCGTTCGTTGCGACCAGCCCTGATGTCCAGTCCCAGGCAAGCCCATCGGTGCGACCGGGTGCCGTGATCAGGAAATAATCACCGGGCGCCAGTGCGGTCGACGCGGCCAGTCGAAATGCGTGCCCTTCCCGGCGACGC
>RFIY01000029.1 GCA_003695505.1 Candidatus Dadabacteria bacterium
CAGCCCCGGCTTTGCCGGCATCCCGAATCCGCTGTTTACGCTTGACAACACCCTGATGCTGTTCGGCGATGGCAAGGCAGCGATTCAGGATATCGTGACCGAGCTGAAGGAAAACGCCTGAGCTTTCGATTTCGATGAGATGACGAAAAGGCGCCGCTCCAGTCTCGAGCGGCGCTTTTTCTTTGTCAGGCGATCTTCAACGTGGCTTTCCGCTTGCGGGCCGGGCGGTCAGATGCCCTGCTGTTGTAGCCACTGCTCAATGGCGGGCTGTGGCAGTGCGCCCGACTGACGCGCGCGTTCCTGTCCGCCCGAAAAGACGATCATCGTCGGAATTCCGCGGATGCCCAGTCGCGCGGCGGGTTCCGGGTGATCCTGGGTGTTCAGTTTCAGAAAGCGGGCGCGTCCCGCAAATTTGTGGGCGACGGCAGCATAGGCCGGGGCCATCGCCTGGCACGGCCCGCACCAGGGCGCCCAGAAATCGACGACGACCGGCAGGTCACTCTTCTGGATCTGCCGCTCCAGCATCGCCGGATCGACATCGACCGGATCCGCCGTCAGCAGTGCAGTATGGCAGCGACCGCATTTTGGTCCGGCTGCGATTTTCCCGGCAGGAACTCGATTGACCGCGCCGCACTGCGCGCAGACGATATGCGTGCTGTTGTCTGATTCCATCGTAAACTTCCTCCGTACCACACACAATGCGCACGGATGACCGTATGTCAAGGATTGGGGTTCGCGGTGCGGGCGCCTCGGTGTCTTTTCGTGCCTGGCCGGAATTACGGTTGTCGTGCCGCTGCGCGGCGAGCGTTGGTTGGGTTTGGGGTTCCGCCCGGCCTTCGGCCGGCCGGGTCGGTTTTGCTCGCCCAAAACCGACGAAAAGGGCGTGGGGCCGCAGCTGGGTCGCCCCGCCTGCGGCGGGGTTCCCGGTCGAACCGCACCACGAGTCGGGCGAAACAGATTTGGGGTCACTTTGCAGCTTGTTGACCGTTCGCCTGGGTCTTCATGTCGCGCTGCCCCGTGAACGGTTCCGAAATTGCTGTTTCGCGTTCACCGCCTCGCGGCACGGTTCGCCCGGCGACCCAGAGCGGCCCGGGCCCCGTAGTTCCGGCGACCATCATACTCTTCGTCGCCCCGGATTTCGTCGTAGACGGAACTCCGGGATCCATTGGTGACGCCACTGTGCCAGGGCCAGTCCCGGACACGATCCAGGATGCCCTTCGGACGATTTCATTTTGTAGGAGCGCTTCTTAAGCGCGACCTGCTGCGCGGCTTGATTCCTACGCGGGGTCGGGGTGATGGCTTTCGTGCCGCTGCGCGGCGAGAGTTGGTTGGGTTTGGAGTTCCGTCCGTCCTTCGGCCGGCCGGGTGGGCGCCGGATCAGGTCCGGGGCGACGAAAAGGGGTATGGTGCCTTGGGAATGTTGATGCTGGCTGCATTCCTCGATCGTTCCCACCGTCTTTTCTGTTCATTCTGGATTCCACCGCCACGTCTCAACTCTCGTCGCCCCGGAATCCGCCGAAGGCGGATATCCGGGTTCACCAGGGACGCCACCGCGCCAAGGCCTGTCCTGGACATGATCTGGGCTGGATTTCGTGTCGGTTCTACATTTCGTAGGAGCGCTTCTTAAGCGCGACCTGCTGCGTGGTTGGAGTCCGGTTCGGGGGTCGGGAAGACGGCTTTCGTGCCGCTGCGCAACGAGCGTTGGTTCGGATCGGGTTCCGTCCATCCTTCGGCCGGACGGGTGGGCGCCGGATCAGGTCCGGGGCGACGAAACTGGGATAATGCCCGGTCCGCTCAGGGGTTCCAGGGTAGCAGCACGCTTCCGGCTGTGTCGGCCGGGCGCTCTACGGGCGACGCGATGACGGCGAGTTCGGATACGGTGTACAGCCATGCATTGTTGCCGCTGGCCATCAGTGCCGATCGCTGCGGGAATGCCGGCCACCACCAGATGTACGGTTCGCATTCGCCGTTGCACAGTGCCGGACGCGCGAGTGCTGCGTGGTCGATGCGGCCGCGTTCCGACAGTGTGCCCGCCGTCGGGTCGACGTCGATGACGAGTACACCCGCAAAGCCATTGTCTGTGTCGTAGTCGTAGTAGCTCCACGGAAACGCCAGCGTACCCGTCGGCGCATCGTAGAGAAAGGCGTGCGGATCGTAGCTGGCCGGAGACCAGTCCCAGCCATTGGTATCCGCTGGCACGAAGCGTGTCACCTGCCGTGGTGCACTCAGATCCGCGACATCGAACAGTTGTACGGCGACGCCACCGACATTGCCCGTGTCGTCGCCGTCGCGTCCGATCGTCAACAGCAGGTCGCCGTCGAGCGGATGCATATAGGTGCTGAAACCGGGGATCGTCAGTTCGCCGACAAGCTGGGGGTTCAGCGGATCGCTCAGATCGAACGCGAACAGCGGGTCGATCTGCCGGAACGTGACGAGAAAGGCGCGGTCGTCAACATAGCGCGCCGCGAAGATCTGCTCGCCTGGAGCGATGCCGGTGATCGCGGCGGCGACGGTCATTGGATTCTCGTCGATCGGCAGGACATAGAGGCTGCTGGATAGCCGGGCGTCATTGCCACCGTTCTCCGGTACACCCGTCGTGAACAGGCGCAGATATCCGTCGCGCTCGCTGATCTGGTAGCGATCACTGAGCCAGCCATCGACGACGCCGGCCGCTTCGTAGGTCGGGGTGTCGTTGTCGATCGAGAAGCGCCAGATGGCGGTCTGCTGCGGATGCTGGTTGCCGAACCACCACCAGCCGCCGCTCGACTGGATCAGATACAGATTGTCCGCGGTGGCGTAGACCAGCCACGCCTCGTTGAGCACGCCGGCCTGCTCGATCTGCTCACCGCGCAGATCCATCGACGTGACCATGACGAGCGATGGAAACACATCGACACTGCGCGGTGCTGAAATTGCGTCACAGGCGAGGCGCTGGCGAACTTCGCCATCCTGCCAGGTCGTCGGACGCAACTGTGGTGCGTCAGCAGGCGGCAGGATGCCATCAAGTTCGGTGCGCAGGCGCTCACGCAGGCGTCGCGTCTCGGCACTGTTGGCGTCTTCCCAGGCCGCCGTGCGCAGCCGGTCTGCCAGATCCAGGACGTTTTGATGCTCGTAGAGTCCGTTGAAAGAGGGCCGAAAGCCGCTGACGATCAACAGGTGGCCGCCGACGCGGCGGCTGTCGATGTAGTGCCCCTCGATCGTGGTTTCACGCAGGATGTCGAGGGATTGCGCGTCCAGCGACGTGACGACGACCTCGGGCGAGCCGGACGGCGCAATGTCCTCCGCGATCGCGACATCGGCTTCGACACTTCTGCCATCGACGAAGCCATCACCGCTCCAGCGCTGCCCGATCGCGACCAGCGTATTGCTGTCATGGTCGTAGTAGATACCGATCGGTGCCCAGCCCAGCGTGCGCGAGGCCAGCACCGTCATGGACTCGGGCGGAAAGGCATCGATGCGCACGACCGACGTACCAGAGATCGTGTACAGGTCGCCGTCGGGCGACGTTTCGATCCGATCGGCCTCGTCAACTCCGGCCTCCTGGACGTTCGTGGTCGACGTGCGATCCGGCGTGGCCGCGCCCTCCTCGGTCGCCGCATCCGCGACGGCACCGTCGAGCGCCAGCACTTCATAGGGCTGGGTGTTCATTTGACTGGCGATCCAGCTGTCGATGAGCTGCTTACGCCAGGAGGTGCAGTCGCTGATTCGCGACAGTCGCAGCGATTCGGCGTCCGGCTTGCCGGAGGTGTTCTGCATCCGGCCGCTGATCTGCTCGAAACAGGAGGCTGACAGCAGGCAACAGTACAGCGCCAGCCAGCGTCGGCACGCAAATGTAAGACGACCAATCATCGCGTCATGGTACTGAAGACGGGTCGTCGACAGCAAGGTACAATGACGGGATGGACGAACCGTCAATTGCCGTATTCATCGATTTCGAGAACCTCGCGCTCGGCGTGCGCGACCTCCCGGGCAACCAGAAAAAGTTCCAGATCGACCTGGTGCTGAAACGGTTGCTCGAAAAAGGTCGTGTCGTCTTCAAGCGCGCCTACAGTGACTGGGCGAGCTATCGCGACGCCGTGCGCGAGTTCCATGCCCAGGGCATCGAACTGGTCGATATCCCCGCCAGCAAGATGAGCGGCAAGAACTCCGCCGACATCCGCATGGTCGTCGATGCCATCGACCTCTGCCACACCAACCGCCACATCACGCATTTTGCGCTGATCTCGGGCGACAGCGATTTTTCGCCGCTCGTCTCCAAGCTCAAGGAACACAACAAACGGGTCATCGGCTGCGGGATTCGCAGCTCGACCTCGCAGTTGCTGGTGTCCGGTTGCGATGAGTTCATCTACTACGATGATCTCGTCAAGCCCGCGCGCAAACGCAAGACGCGCGCAAAGTCGGACAACGGGGCAAAGAAGGGCGACGCGAAAAAGACAGCCGACAAGAAAAAGGCCGGCGAACCGGATCGCGACGCGGAACTGGACAAGGTCGTCGACATCATCGACAATCTGCAGGCAGACTACGATCCGCTCTGGGGATCGCTGGTCAAGCAGACGGTGCGGCGCGTCCACCCCGAATTCAGCGAGCAGCAGCTTGGCTACCGCAACTTTGGTGAGTTGCTCAAGGACCTCGAGAAACGCGGCGACGTCGCGCTCGAATACGACAAGCAGCGCGGCAATTTCAAGGTGCTCGCGACCGAGGACTGAACCGACGGTGACGCCTCACCCCCGCGTTGTAAAATAATAGTCAGCCTTAAGTATGCGGGAATAGCTCAGTTGGTAGAGCTTGGGCCCGCATCATTCACAAGGGCGCTGCATTTTGGCGGCAAGCGCCTCTGCTCTACGGTTGCTGGTTACGCGAAATTGAGACAATACAGGACGCATGCGGGCCGCTATCGCGCAGCGTCCGGGTCTTAGCACGCCCCATGCGCCCGATTCGCCTGCAAACGTAGTCCCTGCTACGCTTTTCGGCAAATCGAACACCTGAGCCGCACTCAGCCCCGGACCAGAGCGCGATCCCTCGCGAACGATGCGGGCCAACTTCCCAAGCTGGTTGTCGCGGGTTGTTCGCCTGCGGCGA
>RFIY01000030.1 GCA_003695505.1 Candidatus Dadabacteria bacterium
TCTTTTTCGGGGCGTAGCGCAGCCAGGTAGCGCACACGACTGGGGGTCGTGTGGTCGGAGGTTCAAATCCTCTCGCCCCGACCATTCTGCTTTGCTAAAGCTACGCAGAACGGGTTCCGTTTTTTCCGGGAACATTGAGCAACATCCGCCGATCCTCCGAAGCCTTGGCGAAGGAGGGCGCCCCGACCACTTTTTTCTTTCTGAAAACAGTGCTGTTAGCAACAACGGCTTTTCGGATAGGCGATTGAACCTCCGGCTTGCTGATCGGCGCTGCATTCGCAGCGCGGTGTGCGGTCGGGGTTATGCGCCGTTGGCGCACCCCTTCGGGGCTGCGCGCCCGCATCCGCGGTCGCTTGTGCAGCCGTCCCTGCGGGCCGTCTACAAATCCTCTCGCCCCGACCATTCTGCTTCGCTAAAGCTACGCAGAACGGGTTCAGTTTTTCGGGAACATCGAGAATGATCTGCCCACGCTCCGAAGCCTTGGCGAAGGAGGGGGGCCTGGTTACTCGTCATTGTCTTCCGGAGTGGCGGGTGTCTTCGCTGTCAGGTCTTCGTCATCGAACAGGATGCGTTCGGCGGGGGTGTCGAGGTCGTCGAACTGGCCCGTGCGGACCGCCCAGATGAACCAGGCGATGGCGGTTGCGGCCATCAACAGGCCAATCGGTAGCAGAAGGTAAATGGCACTCACGGGTTGCGCCTCCGGAATAGCAACAGCGACGACGTGGTGACGGTGACCGAGCTGAGTGGCATCAGCAGGGCGGCAGCAAGCGGCCCGATGCTGCCGGTGGCTGCAAGTGACAGCCCAATGATGTTGTAAACGATGCTGAGTGCGATGTTGCGCCGAACGGCCGCCATCGTGGCTTTCGCCGTTTCGATAGCCTCGGCAAGTACCGACAGTCCGGGATCCAGAAGGTAACCATCGGCAGCTTCGAGCGCCTGATCGACACTGCCAGCCATGGCAATGCCGGTATGGGCGCCAGCAAGTGCGGCGGCATCATTGGCACCATCGCCGACCATGCCGACGCGCTCGCCCAGCCGTTTCACCAGGGCGAGCTTTTGTTCGGGAGTGACATTTCCAAAGGCCGTTTCGATGCCGACGGCTGCGGCGACGCGATCCACGGTCGTCTGGCGGTCGCCGCTGACGATGACGGGTTCAATGCCTCGGGCCACCAGGCGGCGGACGGCGTCTTTTGCGTCCGGGCGCAGCTCGTCGCGCAGGTCGATGCGGGCAACGACTCGTCCGTCGCATTCGACCCAGATGCTGGTGATGTCCGGGGCTTCGGGCGCGCGAAATGCATCCGGGATATCCGTGCCGATCCAGCGCGACCCGCCAATCCTCAACGTGTGCCCGGCGACGCGCCCCTGAATACCGAGTCCGGCTTCTTCGTGTACATCTTCGGCAATGTAGCGACCGCCAGGGATTGTCGCGAATGCCCGTGCGATCGGATGCAGTGAATGCTGTTCGATCGAAGCAACCGCTTCCTTCAGCGAAAGTCCATCGATCGTTGCGAGGCCCTGCCAGTGAACAATTTGTGGGGTGCCCGTGGTCAGCGTGCCTGTCTTGTCGAATACGATGGTGTCGATGGCAGCGAGGCGCTGCAGCGCGGCGCCGTGTTTGAGCATCAGGCTGCGGCGGTGGAGCAGTGACTGGCCGATTGCAAGCGCGAGTGGGGTCGCGAGTCCCAGTGCGCACGGGCACATGACGACGGCAACCGCAACGGATGCAGCGATGGCGTGGTCGATGCTGTGCGGCCACCACCACAGCAACGTGCCGACAACTGCGATCAAGGTGACTGCGACCAGTGCGGTTGCAATGCGGTCGGCGAGGGCCATGATTGGGGCGCGTCCGCGTCCGGCCTCGTGTGCGAGCTGGGCGATCCCGTTGATCCGGGTCTGCTCGCCCGTGGCCGTCACGCGATAGCGAATCGGCGCGCCCAGGTTGGTCGTGCCGGCGTACACCTGGTCACCGCGCTTGAGTTCGGCCGGTCTCGATTCACCCGTCAGGACGGCCATGTTGAACCGCCCTTCTTCGCTTTCGAGTTTGCCGTCGGCGACAAGAAGCTGACCGGTATCCGCGTAAAGCAGATCGCCGGCCTGAAGTTCGGAGACCGGCACGCGATCAATGGCGCCGCTTTCCGGGGCGACGCGCAAGGCTTCGGTGGCAGTTTGCCAGGTGACCTGGCGTGACGTCGTACGGGCGCGCCTGTGCCCTCGCTCGAGGATCACGCGGCCCGCGAGCAACAAAAATACGAGCGCGGCAATCGAGTCGAAATAGACGTGTTGCTGTCCACGAACGAGCGCGGCGATGCTTCCGGCGAAGGCGATCAGGATGCCGAGCGAGACCGGGAGGTCGATATGGGGCACACCGCGCCGCAGCGCGCCCAGCGCGCGGCGATGAAACGGGGCCGCGCACCAGAAGACGACCGGTAGCGTCAGTGCACCCGCGACCCACAGAAAGAGCTTCGCAAAGTGATCGGAAATGCCACTGAACTGGCCAGCATAGAGCGGCACAGTGACCAACATGATGTTGCCCGCCAGGGCGCCAGCGACGCCGGTGCGAAGCCACAAATCACGCGCGGCTTCCTGCTCGGACTGCGTATCGTCGCGCGGCAGCCGCAGGCTGTATCCCGCCGATGCAAATGCGTTGGCCAGTGCCGGCAGGTCGGTATCCGCAGGTCGCCAGCGCAGGCGAACCCGGCGTGCATCCAGCTGGACGTCGATCGATTCGACGCCGCGATGACGTAGCGCGATCTTTTCCAGCAACCAGACACAGGCCGCGCAATGAATTTCGGGGACATCGAAGGGCATTTCGACGACGGTCTGGCCGGACAGCGCGCAAAGCAGGCCGGCGAGATCTTCGTCTGGCGTGCCACGGCTGCGCAACGGGGAGGGCGCGTCACGCACACGATAGTAATCCTCAAGCTGCTCATCGCGCAGAAAATGCCAGACCGCCTCGCACCCGGCGCAACAGAAGATGGGCTCGTCCGTTCTGCTCGTGCCAAGAACCAGTTGTCCGCAGTGCGCGCAGCGCGTGCCGCCCGAGCTGGATTTGCGAAGCGGATCAGCCATCGTTCCAGAGTTCGGTCGAGATCGTCACCGGCGTCTGCTTCCAGGTCGCCTCAAGCGTGACGCGCCAGCGCCCGCGCACTGCGGGGGCGGTGACGGGAAGGATCGTAGTCCCGGATACCAGCGCCGGCGTGCTGAAGTCGAGCTCGGGGCGATCCGGGCGCCAGTAATGCAGAAGTGGATGCTCTGGCGTCACGGGGTTGCCGTATGCAAGTAATGCAACTCCGCCGTCAGCCGGCTGCAATTGCAGGCCAAGGCGAGCATTTGTTTCACCGGCAGCGATTTCGCGATCGTATGCGAGTCCGTGTTCATAGTAATCCCGCCGGACCAGCGGGAACGTCACATCGCGTACGAGCCACCACACCGCAAAATTGACGACGACGACCGTGCCGAGGCCCAGTGTGATGCCGATCGCCCAGCGCCGACCGGCACGTTTCGCTTCTTCGGTTGTTGCGCGGTAGAGCTCGCGCGTCATGGCCGGTCATCCGGGAAAATGGCGTCGCCGTTGATGGTGTGCGCTTCGCCGGTTTCCTTATTCCGGATTTCGATCGTGAACGGGATCGTACCGTGCAGCTCAGCGGGGCCGACAACGAAAATTTCGGTCGCACGCTCCGCCCCTGCGTCAACGGGTAGCGGGTTGACCGGCGCAATCAGTCGTAGCGGCTGATCGCTGCGCAGGATGAGCTGCAGGTGGACAGGTTCGGCGTCCTTGTTGATCAGCTTCAGTCGGAAATGGTTGGCGATCTCGCGATCGCTGAGCGGTTGCCAGACCGCCCCGGCTGGCCGCAGCAGGGCGACTTCGATCATTGGCCGGTTCACAGCCAGGACGATGAAAGTCGTCAGCGACGCGAGCATCAGCAAACCATAGATTACCGTGCGTGGGCGGATCGGATGCGCGGGTGCGCCGTCTTCGAGTTCTCGTTCTGATGCATAGCGGATCAGCCCGCGCGGTTTGCCGATTCCGTCCATCACCGAATCACAGGCGTCGATGCAACGGGCGCAGTGGATGCACTCGAGCTGCAACCCATTGCGAATGTCGATCCCTTGCGGGCAGACGACGACACACTTGGTGCAGTCGATACAGTCACCGAAATTCTCGTCGCCTTCTTTCTTGCGTTGGGCCATCTTTGCGCGCGGTTCACCGCGGTTGGCATCGTAGCCGACGATCAGGCTTTCGCGGTCGAGCAGCGCGGATTGAAACCGTGCGTAAGGACAGATGTAATTGCAAAACTGTTCGCGCAGCAGCACCAGGTCGGTATAGATCGCAACCGTCATGAACGTCGCAAAAATAATTGGCGCCTTGTATTCCCAGCTCGGATGAAGGATCGCGTAAGTGAGGCGCCGTACGTCCATGAAGTACGACAGAAAGACGTGCGCCAGCAGGCTTGACAACGCGATGAAGATCAGATGCTTGGTGATCTTGAGGCTCAGCTTTTTCCAGGTCCAGGGTGCCTGGTCCAGGCGCATTTGCTGGTTGCGATTCCCTTCGAGCCACTGTTCGACCTTGAGGACGACATTGTGCAGAAAAACTGTCTGCGGGCAGGTATAGCCGCACCAGACCCGACCCCAGAGTGCGGTCACGAACAGGATGCCAACGAAAAAGGCGAACAGCAGAAAGAACAACAACCACACGTCATGCGGCCAGTACACCTGGCCGAACAGGACGAAGCGGCGGCCGGGAACATCAAAGAGAATCAGAGGCAGTCCGTTGATGCGGATCAGCGGGATTGCCACCAGGATCGCGATCAGCACATAACCGAGGACGGTTCGTCCGCGCGTGAACCGTCCCGAAATCTTTTGTGGATAGACCCAGTTGCGTTTGTCAACGTCGGGCAGGATGCGGTCGAGTTTTTCGAGGGGCACGAACATGGGGGCTGCTCTCCTGAAGATCCGAAGGGGGCCGGCGGCCCCCTTCGGTGGGTGTCATCTACTGTGCTGGGGGCGTTTCCGGGTGCGCATCTGGATGCGGTGAGCCATCTCCATTTGGTGTGCTTAGTGAATAAACGAAGGCAGCGACCTGATGAATCTTTTCCGGTCCGAGCATCTTCCAGGGCGGCATGCCCTTGGCAGGGACGCCGTTCGTGACAATATTGATGATCGCCGCCAGGGAGCCATCCCCGTTGCGCCAGGCGTGATCGCGCAGGTTGGGCCCGACCAGGCCTTCCGCGGTCGGGCCGTGACAGGATGCACAGGTCGATGCGAAGATCTGCGCACCGGCTTCGCGGGCAGCCGCATCGGCGGCCAGAGCCGCAACGTCGAGTGATGGTGCCTGCTGCGCTTGCGCTTCACGCGCTTTCTGAACCTCGGCCATTTCCGCTTCGTAGGCTTGCACCGGCAAGACGCCCTTGTCAAAGACGTGATACCAGAGCATGTACGGCAAGGCGAAGCAGACGGTACCTACGAAAATCAGATTCAGCCAAAGTGGAATCGGGTTGTCGTATTCCTGGATCCCGTCGAACTGATGGTCTTTCAATCTGTCTTTTTCAGGCGCCATGGGGGGCTCCTTCCGTGTCATCTTTTTCATCGTCGAGCGGCAGGTACTTCAGCGCTTCCAGCTCGTCGCGGCGACCGCGACGCCACGTCCATATGGCCGTCAGGATGAAGGCCACAATGAACAGAATCAGCGCCAGTTGCTGCCAGAATACGGTGTCGCCTTGCGCGAGTACTTCCCGGATCATGGATTTTGCCTCCAGTTGATGTCCGTGCCCAGCCGTTGCAGGTAGGCAATCAGCGCCAGGATTTCACTATCGCTCGGGACGTCACCCGCGCCAGCGGCTTCCAGGCCCTGCTCGATTTTCGCGGCCTGTTGCTTCGCCAGCGAAACGGCGTCGCGAACTTCGTCGTCGCTGTAGGGTACGCCCAGGGCTTTCATTGCAGCGACAGAGCTGGCCAGTACGTCGTAGTCGATCGGCTTCTTGGTCAGGAAACTGTACGGTGGCATGATCGACCCCGGCGAGGTTGATCGTGGATCGACCAGGTGGCGATAGTGCCAGAGGTCGGGGTACTTGCCGCCGACGCGGTGCAGATCTGGTCCGATCCGGCGACTTCCCCACTGGAACGGATGGTCATAGACGAATTCACCGGCTTTGCTGTATTCGCCATAGCGTTCGGTTTCGTGGCGGAAGGGGCGAACCATCTGTGAATGGCAGACGTAGCAGCCTTCGCCGATGTAGAGCGTCCGGCCGTGCAGTTCGAGTGGGGTGTATGGTTCGACTTTCGCCAGTTTCGGCAGTTCGAATTCGGCCTTGAGGATTGGAACCAGTTCGAACAGGGTACCGACGAGGATGACGACCAGTGCGACACTGGTGAATACGAACGGACGGGCTTCGATCCAGCCGTGGCCAGCTTCACTGTGTGCGCCCTCATTTTCGGCAACCGTGATCCCTTCAACCGCCGGACCTTCGCTTTGTCCGATCGTCTTGAGCAGATTCCAGATCATCAGAATGACGCCACTGAGAAACAGCAGCCCGCCGAAGAAGCGGATGTAGTACATCGGCAGAATCTTGATGACCGTTTCCATGAAGTTCGGGTAGCGCAGCAGCCCGTCGGGCGTAAAGGCGCGCCACATCAGGCCCTGGGTCACGCCAGCGATCCACATCGAAATGACATAGATGATGATGCCGAGCGTGCCAATCCAGAAATGGACTTCCGCGGCGCGGGTGCTGTAGAGCTTCGTGTTCCAGAGGCGCGGTACCAGGTAATAGAACATGCCGAAGATCAGGAACGCGACCCAGCCGAGCGCGCCGGAGTGCACGTGCCCGATCGTCCAGTCGGTGTAGTGGCTGAGCGAATTGACCGACTTGATGCTCATCATCGGCCCTTCGAAGGTACTCATACCGTAGAAGGTCACAGCGACGACCATGAACTTCAGCACCGGATCCTTCCGAAGCTTGTCAAAGGCCCCGCGCAGGGTATACAAACCGTTGATCATGCCGCCCCAGCTCGGTGCCCACAACATGACGCTGAAGACCATGCCGAGCGACTGCGCCCAGTCCGGCAGCGCCGTGTAGTGCAGGTGGTGCGGACCGGCCCAGATGTACAAGAAGACCAGCGCCCAGAAGTGCAAGATGCTGAGGCGGTAACTGAACACCGGGCGGCCGGCGGCCTTGGGCAGGTAATAGTACATCAGCCCAAGGAATGGCGTGGTCAACAGGAAACCGACGGCATTATGGCCATACCACCACTGCACCATGGCGTCCTGCACGCCGGGATAGATCGAAAAGCTGTGCAGCAGCCCGGCCGGCATCGCGAGGTTATTGACGATGTGCAGTACGGCAATCGTCACGATCGTCGCAATGTAGAACCAGATCGCGACATAAATATGCTTGATGCGACGGATGGCGATCATCCAGAAGACATTGACCGCAAAGACGACCCAGATCAGCGTGATCAGGATGTCAAGGATCCAGCCGGGTTCCGCATATTCCTTGCCCTGGCTGTGACCGGTGGCGAGATAGAGCACGTCGAGGACGACGATCAGTTGCCAGCCCCAGAAATGCAGACTGGCCAGCTTGTCGCTGGGTAGCCGCACTTTGAGCAGGCGCTGCATCGAATGGTAGGTGCCGGCAAAGATCGCATTCGCGGCGAACGCGAAAATCACACCGTTTGTGTGAATTGGGCGCAGCCGACCGAACGTGATGTATTCAATGCCGCCATTGAGTTGCCACCAGGCGAGTTCACCGGCGATGTACAATCCGGCGAGCATCCCGATCAGCCCCCAGATCACACTTGCGCCGATGAACTGGCGGACGACCCGATCGTTGTAGGTGATCGTCTCGGTCATATGCGGTCCTCCTCAGCAGGTTCCGGTCGTGAAATTGTCAGAAGACAGGTGAATCTTGGTTCATTCTAACGATCATTTTGCGTGCGGAACTTGATCTGGATCAAATTTTGAAGCCGTTTTGTGCATATCATGTAACGATATCTCCCCCCGCCAATGGTCGAAGTGTGCCCGATGAATGCATCTGTCCTGCTGATTGCCGCCGCAACAGCCTTTTCCGTGGGCGTGTTGTCCGGCACGGGGCACTGTACCGCAATGTGTGGCGGGCTGCTGCTTGCGATGAAGCGGTCGAGCCGTGGCCGTACCTGGGCGTTGCACCTTGGCCGCGTGATGACCTACACCTGGCTGGCCGTGGCACTTGCGCTGGGACAGGGGTGGGTCGGGCAGCAGCAATGGATGATCGTACGCCGCGTCGTGCTCGGCTCGCTCGGCCTGGCGTTGATCGTGATTGGTATGGAGGTGCTATTGCGGCGTCGGCTGCGCGTCGGCTGGCTGGAACGTGCCACGCGCGCGGTGGGGCGTGGTATGCGAGCGGTCAGCGGTAGCGGGATCGCGGGCGCGTGGCTGGCTGGTATGCTCTGGGGACTGATTCCCTGCGGCTTCAGTTGGGCGGCGATTCTCGGCGCGGCCACGCGGCCACCGGCTGAGGCCGTGTTGGTCATTGCCGCGTTCGGCCTGGGTACCATTGTCCCGCTGACCGGGCTGGCCTGGATCGATGGGCGTCTGTCATTGCGACAACGTGCCCGCTGGACACAGGTCGTTGCCGTGTTGCTCGTCGCGTACGGCGCGTGGATGTCGGCGCGGGCAATCGGTGGCATGCCGCAGCATGCTCATGGAAAGGAAGCGTCTGCGATGCACGCGCCAGACATCACCAGGGGGACGCGATAGCATTGACCGGGGCTGAGGAGCGCGGCCACAGGCTCGCTGTGTCGTGTTGATCGGGGTAGCATGACAGGATGATTTGTCGCATTGCAACCCTTCTCGCGCTGGTCTCTGTGTCCGTGAGTGCATGCACGCGCGATTCGTTACCGGAAGCGTCATCGGCAGACAAAGCCGCTCGACGGCTCGTGGCGAGCAACCAGCTCGCCGGTGCGCTTTCGCCGTATTTGCGGCTCCACGCGGATAACCCGGTGCACTGGCAGATGTGGGGAGCGGAGACGCTCGCCGCCGCGCGTTCGCTCGATCGCCCGATTTTTCTGTCCATTGGCTATTTCAGTTGCTACTGGTGCCATGTGATGGAACGCGAATCCTTTGCGGCCACCGACGTTGCCGAGTTGTTGAATCGGTCATTTGTGGCGATCAAGGTCGATCGTGAGGAGCGGCCCGACCTGGATGAATTCTATATGACCGCAGTCAACTACCTGTCTGGCCGTGGCGGATGGCCAATGACGGTGCTGCTGCTGCCAACCGGCGAACCGTTCTGGGGTGGTACATATCTGCCTCACGATCAGCTTGCGCAGTTATTGCAGCAGGCCGCTCAGGCGTGGCAGCAGCGCCGTGCCGACCTCGAGGCGCAGGCTCAGCAGGTCGTGTTGGCGATCGCCAGGACGCAGCAGCCGGTGGATGCGCCGTTTCCGACGTCTGCGACGGTGGAACGGGCGCGCCGCGCATTGCTGGCTCAGGTGGATCCGCAATGGGGTGGTTTTGGGAGCGGAATGAAATTTCCGATGACGCCAACGCTGCGTTTCCTGTGGGAGTCGGCGCTGCGTCGCGGTGATCAGGCCGGCATGAAGGCGGTGCGGCGGACGCTTCGCCAGATGATTCTGGGTGGCATCTACGATCAGGTCGGCGGCGGATTTCATCGCTACGCAACGGATCGGAAGTGGGAGATTCCCCACTTCGAAAAGATGCTTTACGACAACGCGCAATTACTGTGGCTGCTCAGCGATGTGCTGCCCCAGGCCGGGGACGATGCAGCGCTGTTTCGTTGGGCGGCGCACGGTACCGCGGAATTCTTGCTGCGGCGATTGTATGATGCTTCACGGCACCTGTTCTGGTCCGCGACCGATGCGCTGGTCGGCGACGTTGAAGGCGGCGGCTACCGCTGGTCGCCGGCGGCCTTGAACAGCGCGATCCCGGCCGCATTGCGACCCACCGCCGCGGCGATCTGGAATATCGATGGACCACCCAACCTGGATGGCGATCTGGTATTGCACTGGGTCCGCACGCCCCAGGAGGCTGCCCGGCGGTTGCATGTGTCGCTCGATGAGCTGTTTGCAAGGGTCGAGCGCCTCCAGCGGGCACTGCTTGTCGTCAGGAGCGAGAAGCGGCAACCAGCGGTCGACGACAAATCGGTCGCCGTCTGGAATGCGCTCGCGGCCATTGCCTTCTGGCGCGCCGGAGACGCGCTGGAGAATCCGCTCTATCACCTGGTTGCGGTGGACGCCCGCGATGCACTTCTGCGCGCGTTCTGGCGCCGGGGCCGGCCAGTGCATGTGGTTCGCGGTGATGAGGTCGCAGCAATTCCTGCGACGCTGGCGGATGGCGCGGCAATGTTGCTGGCGGCCGCGATGATCTCGGATGAAAGCGAAGCCACGACAGACTGGGGCGTGGAAGTGGCAAGATGGCTGACAGCGCAATTCTTCGACGCCGATGCGAAGGGATTCGTCGAAGTCGCCGCGGACATGCCGGATCTGCCGCTGCCGGTCCAGCGCATCAGAGATGGCGCCGTGCCCTCGGGCAACAGCCTCGCGGCGCAGGCTTTGCTGCTGCTTGCGCGGGCAGGGTCCGATGAGTTTCTGCGCGCGGCCTTCTGGGCCATCCGTGGACGCGCGGCCGAACTTGCGGGTTCGCCCACAGCCCACGCGGCCCTGCTGGATGCGGCCGACGCCTGGCTCGCCGCGGAGTTGCCGACGGCATTGCCATATCCGGCGAGATCACCGCGAAGCGTCGATACGCAGTCGGTGCTGCAGGTCACGGCGCATCACAGAGCGCAACAGGGAGTCGAGGTTGTCCTGACGCTGGCCGATGGCTGGCATGTCAACGCGAACCCGGCGAGTTATCCGTTTCTGATTGCAACCGAGGTCACCGCGCCTGCGACGGCTGTGGTAGCGGTTCGCTACCCGCCTGCCGAAGCAATTGAGGTGGCCGGTGGGCAGGCGCGCGTGGCAGGCTATCGCGGTTCCGTCACCCTGGTTGTCGAGCGGGCCGTCCCGGACGAGCCGCTCTGGTTGCGCGCGCAGGCGTGCAGCGACGACGGAACCTGTCTGGCGCCCGCCCTGCTGCCGGTGCGGCCGAATTAGGCCATAGCCGTGCGATGCCCGGCTATGCGTTACCGTTTGTTGGAATGACCAGGACGTCGATCGGCGACAGATCGAGCATGCCTTCGGCAACACTGCCCAGCAGGATCGCGACGGCCGGGTTTTGTCCTCGTGAACCCACTGCGACCAGGTCGTAGTCCCCTTCTTCGATTGCGTGCAGAGCCTGTTCGACCGGCAGGCCAAGGCTGACATGTGTCGCGGCAAAGGTGACTTCATCCTTGAGTGAATCGACGAAGTCGTTGAACGACTGCGTCGCCGACGCGCGGACGTCCCGCTCGATCGGTTCCAGATCCAGCGCCGGTACATCGAGCAGTTCGACGCCCGCCACATATGGCGGCAGCTCGTAGCAATACATCAGGGTCAGTTCGGTGCCAGCCGGCAGAATCTCGGGGAGCCTGCGGCAGGCGGAGCGAGATGCTTCGGAAAGGTCGGTCAGAACCAGGACACGTTGCCAGAGCGGCGGATCCGGGTGCTCGTCCGACTTGATTACGAAGGTCGCCAGCCCCGATTTGCGCGCCAGTTTGTGCGCGGTTGAGCCAAGGCGGTGCGGCCGATGGCGACGGTTGATGTATGCATCTGCCGCAACGAGCAGTGCATTGCTGTTGTGCTCGCGGATCCATTCGAGGGTGGCCAGATAGGGAACGCCATCGATGGCATGCCACGCGTGCCGAATCTCGTCCTGTTCGAGGCGCTGGTGCAGTTGTTCCATATACTCGTCAATGGCGCGGCGTCGATGACCTTCGACTGCTTCAAACAACAGCGGCGGCAATTCTTCGGCAACGTGAAGGACGTCGAGTTGCGCGCGCATTGCGCGTGCATAGGCAGCGCCACGTTCGATCGTGCAGTTACTTGCGGGTGTCAGATCCGTCAGTGCGGTGATGCGATGAACAGATTCGGTCATGACGTTGACTTCTCCAGATGGCGAACATTGGACGGCGCACATCGGCCGGCGATGTGCCTGAATTCAGCATAGCAGGATGGTTTACAGGGCCGCCTCCCCGAACGAGCGTTTCAGCAGTTCGGCGATGCCCCATGCGATTGCCGCAGCACTGAGGCCGGTCAGCAGCGTGCCGACCGCGCCAGTCCACGGAGATTCGCGGTAGAGCCGGGCTCGCCAGGCGCCGATGACGGCAAAGGCGACGCAGGCCAATGCGATACTCCAGACGATCTGGGTTTGCAGTGCCAGCGAGAGCGCAAACGGGATAAGAGGTGCGGTACCGGCCAGAACAAAGGCGACAAACGTCGCCGCCGCGCTACGAAGCGGATGCGGCGGATTGGCGGATAGCCCCCATTCCTCGGTCAACATGGTCTCGATCCAGCGATGTTTGTCCGCCGTGATCGTGTCGACGATCTGGTCGAGGACGGCTCCCGTGAAGCCCTTCGCCGCAAAAATCTGTCGGATCTCTTCCCGTTCGCCTTCGGGATGTTCCTGCACATGCCGCTCCTCGTTGCGGCGTACCGCTTCGAGGGCGATCGAATCACTGTGCGCACGTTGATAATTGCCCATGGCCATGCTGACGGCGTCGGCGAGCAATTTCGCCACGCCGACGATCAGCACGCTCGTGGAGTCGAGATCAGCGCCGATAATGCCGGCCATCAGGGCGAGCGTCGTGACGCTGCCATCCAGCGCGCCAAGCACCGCATCGCCGACAAGCGACGGGCGTTGCGCCGCGTCAAGACGCGACGCAATTTCCTCGGGGTGATGACCGTGATCGAACTGGCCTGGATCGACCATCAGTCGTCGTGATCATGATCGTGCGTACCGCCCTCGCCTTCGTCCGTGCCGAAGGTCGCTTCCAGGCCGGTAAGCAGGGCCTGACGGTCAGCGTCGCCCAGTCGTGCTTCTGGATGCAGTGGCAGATAGAACCAGGGCGGCATATCCCCTTCGCGGTATTCCTCGACGGCTTCGTCGCCGTGCTGCTCCTGGCCGGACCAGTTCGAGACGTTGAAATGCTCGCGCCCTTCGGCGACGTCGTGATAGACGAGCCATGAGGCCGGCGCGATCCAGCTGTACCAGGGCCATTTCGTTTCATGGCTGTGGCAGTCGCCGCAGGTTCGCATAAATAGGGTACGGGTCCGGGGCGAGTCCCATTGTGGCTCGTCTCGCACATCAGGATTGCTATGGTTGCGTCCGTACGGAACGAGCTGCATCAGGACAAACAGCGAAAGCAACGCAACCCAGATCCGCGCCGTACGGCTGGCTGTGGTTGCGTCCGACGATGCGGGTTGGTCAGCGGTCATTGCCACCCCTCCTGTGTGCAAATGTGTTTATGCAGTGTAGCAATTTTGATGATTCACAAAAAAACCGCCGCCCGGCGGGAAACCCGGGCGGCGGTGGCAGATCACGCAAAAGGGCGCGCTATGAGGTGGACGGACTGGCGAAGAACGCCCCGAAGCGTGCCGGCAAACAGGCCGATGGCCGCAGCCGGAATGCCGCAAAGCAGCATTCCCGGGCCGTCGGGCATCGACTTGCCGAAGACCAGCGCCAGCACGCTCAGCAGCAGCGCGCCCGTAAAGATCTCGACGTGTGCGCCCTGAAGCAGCCCCCGCATCAATTGCGCGTCGTCGAGGCTGGAATCCGCGTGACCTGCCGGTGCGGACACCCAAAGAATGGTGGAAGACGAGTTCATTAGCGTTGTGTTTTTGTTCCTCCGCGTGTTCTTCCTGTACCTCAATATGCCAAAGCGCCGCAACCGAAAAATTGATCCAGGTCAACTTTTTTCGAGATCGGCGCAGGCGGAATGGTGGTGGATGGTAATGAGCTCTGCGCGCCTATGGCACTGGTGCAATTGTGATGATGAACGTCAAATTTGACGCGAATCCGCAAGTTCATTGATTCCGATCAATTTTTTTGTGCCAATCGCCGGATTCAATGTAAAGCAGTTTGAGAACCGCTTTCTTTTCTTCGGGAGGCAAGACGAATATGCAATGGTCACGATTCTGTAGCAATGCTGCCTTTGTCGCTCTTGCGGTGAGTTTGCCGGCGGCCGCGCTGGCGATCGATGTCGGGGTGGACGTGCAATATCGTCCGCGTGCGGAAGTCTCGGAGCGGTCACTGGCGGGCGCGACGGCCGATCAGTTTGTCTCGCATCGGGCCCGCGTCGGATTATCGGTGAGCAATGGGGCGTGGGGGTTGAGGCTCGCACCGCAGCATGTGCTGATGTGGGGTTCGGAAGCATCGACCTTGTCGGGGTTGTCGGGAAACATCGACTTCCACGAAGCGTGGGGTGAATGGAAAAAGGACGGGTACCGGCTGCGTATCGGACGCCAGGAGCTGATTTTTGATGACCACCGTCTTGTCGGCAGTGTCAACTGGACACAACAGGCCCGGGCATTTGATGCGGTGCGCTTCGATACGAGCTACCCCGATTCCGGTCTGGATACGACGTTGTTCGCGGCGTTGGTCGAGGAGAACAGCCCGCGCAATCGCGCCTTCTGGGGGTTGCGCACGGGGCTGAAGAAAGATGCGTTGAACGGTTCGGTTGTCGTGCTGGCCGAGCACGCCGAAACGCTCGCCAATGGCGACAAGGACTTTTGGCGACTGACGCCCGGTGTCAATGTGAACTGGTCAAGCGACGGTCTTTCACTGGCGCTGTCGGGGTATGTGCAGGCCGGAAAGATCGCGCCGGGTGGCGCCACCCGGGAAACGATCCTTGCCGGCATGGCGAGGTTGCAGGCCGGATACGCGAACGATACGCTCGGCAAGCTCACAGTCAACGGCGAGTACCTCAGCGGCGACGACAACGCCGCAGATACCGACCGGCATACCTTTGACACGTTGTATGCGACGAACCACAAGTTCTATGGGCATATGGACTATTTTCTCAATATCCCCAAGCATACCGGAAACCTGGGACTGATCGACGCCTGGATGGGCTACAGCCGCAAGCTTCCAAAAGCCACGTCGATCTACGCGAATATTCACGAGTTCCTGGCCGCCGCCGAGTCTGGTGCGGGCAATCGTGATTTCGGCACTGAAGCGGATCTCGGCATGAGCTGGAAGGTCACGTCCGGCGTTGCGCTGAAAGGTGGGTATTCGCTCTATCGCTCCGGGGATGCGTTTGTCGATATCGGCCGGGCATCCGACTCGAACGAAATCGGACACTGGGCGTGGGTCATGCTCAACGTTGCCTTCAGCCAGACTTTTTCCAGTAACTGAACCAGAAGAGGAGGCGGCACTATGCGTCGCATCAAAGCAATTCTGCCGATTGGTCTCGGCATCATCGTCGGTGCCATGCCGATGGACGGCTGGTCGGCCGGCAAGCAGGGCAAACACCCCGGTGGCCCGGAGATGACTTACGAACAAGGTGGGCAGACCGGTGTCGGAGCAGCGATCAAGGGCAGTGAAAAATACTTTGTCCTTGACCCGCCGATGACGAAGGAAGAGTTCGAAACGGCGAAAACGATCTATTTCCAACGTTGTGCCGGCTGCCACGGCGTGTTGCGCAAGGGCGCGACGGGCAAGCCACTGACGCCAGACATCACGCGTCAGAAAGGTCAGCAATACCTCAAGGTGTTGATTACCTACGGTTCGGCGGCGGGTATGCCGAACTGGGGGACGAGCGGCGAGCTTAGCGAGAAAGAAATCGACATCATGTCGCGCTACCTGCTGCACGAGCCGCCGGTTCCGCCCGAATACAGCCTGGCCGACATGAAGGCGACGTGGAAGGTGCTGGTCCCACCGGAAAAACGTCCGAAGACCAAGGTCAACGATCTGAATATCGAGAATCTGTTCTCGGTGACGCTACGGGACGCTGGCAAGGTTGCATTGATCGACGGCGATACAAAGAAAATTGTGACGGTGCTCAATACCGGATATGCGGTACACATTTCGCGCCTGTCCGCTTCTGGCCGTTACCTGTTTACGATTGGCCGTGACGCAAAGATCAACATGGTCGACCTCTGGATGGATCCACCGCGGACAGTGGCAGAGATCAAGGTGGGACTGGAAGCGCGCTCCGTCGAAACCTCGAAATACGAGGGCTGGGAGGATCGCTACGCGATTGCGGGCACGTACTGGCCGCCGCAGTACGTCATCATGGACGGCGCGACGCTGGAACCGCTCAAGATCGTCGCAACTCGCGGCATGACGGTCGACAAGCAGGAGTACCATCCGGAGCCACGCGTCGCTGCGATTGTCGCGTCGCACCAGCGCCCGGAATTCATTATCAACGTCAAGGAAACCGGCAAGGTCGTCATGGCGGATTATACCGACCTGCACAACTTCAGAACGACGACGATCGATGCGGCGCGTTTCCTGCATGATGGCGGCTGGGACAGGACGCACCGCTACTTTCTGACAGCAGCCAACAAGATGAACAAGATTGCGGTCATCGATTCAAAGACTGATCGTCTCGTTAAACTGGTCGATGTCGGCAAGATCCCGCACCCTGGACGCGGCGCGAACTTCATCGATCCGGAATTTGGCCCGGTCTGGGCGACCAGCGGCCTCGGCGATGATACGATTGCGGTCATTGGTACCGACCCGCATAGCCGCAAGTATCGCAAGTACGCATGGGAAGTGGTGCGGACACTGAAAGGTCAGGGCGGAGGCTCGCTGTTCATCAAGACGCACCCGAACTCGCGCAACCTCTGGGTCGATACACCACTCAATCCACAGAAAGAACTGTCGCAGTCCGTTGCCGTGTTCAATCTCGACGATCCGGAAGCCGGCTTTGAACGGCTGCCGATCGCGGAGTGGGCCGGTCTCAAGGACGATGGCGCGAAGCGCGTCGTGCAACCGGAATACAACAAGGCTGGTGATGAGGTCTGGTTCTCGGTCTGGAGCGCGAAGGACAAGGAGTCGGCGATCGTTGTCGTCGATGACAAAACGCGCAAGCTCAAGGCCGTGATCAAGGACAAGCGCCTTGTCACGCCGACAGGCAAGTTCAATGTCTACAACACGATGCACGACATCTACTGATGGCCGATGGCCGCGCCGGCGTGTTGCCGGCGCGGCCTTCTTGCTCGTCTGGACCTGGAGTTTTCCGTGTTTTGCACAAGCCCCCGCGCAACACTCCAAAACAACACGACATCCATTGCCGCTGCGGGAGGTCGTGACCGAAGACTGCGGCGCCTGCCATGGCGGGCGTTTGCGTGGCGGTCTCGGGCCGGATCTGACGCCGGATCGACTGCGGCAACAGGGCTGGACCGTGGATGCACTGGCACAGGTGATCCGACACGGCCGACCCGACCGCGCGATGCCCGGCTGGGCAGGTGTACTGTCCGAGGCGCAGATCAAAGCAATTTCCGCCGGTCTGCTCGACGGCAGGTTTCTGACCAACGGCGCAAGAAAATAGTGCGGCTCGTCACAGCGGCTACAGCGGCAGCCATCGCGGTCGGCTGTTCTACAATCGCGACCCTGCCGCCGGATGCCGGCACGGCCTCACTTGGGGTCGTGATCGAACGCGCCGACGGCGCCGTGACGGTCATCGATTTCTGGCGTGAGCAGGTACTCGGTCGCATTGATGGGCTTGGCGATCTGTCGCACGCCTCGGTGGTTTTTTCGCCAGATGCACGATATGCGTATGTATTCGGTCGCGATGGTGGGCTGACGAAGCTTGATCTGGTAGCACGCAAGATCGCGGCGCGAACGATGCAGTCGGGGAACTCGATTGGCGGGGCCATCTCATGCGACGGCCATATCATCGCGGTTTCGAACTACAAGCCCGGCGGCGTTCGCTTCTTTCGCGCGAGTGACCTGGCGCCACTTGGACGTCACGACGCCGGCCGGACCGTCGGTCTGGTCGATGCGGCGCCTTGTCGTTTCGTCGCAAGCGACATGGACAACGGCGCGATCTGGGAGTTCGATGCGCTGGCGAATCCTGTCTCGCGACCGGTCCGAATCTGGGACAACGTCGGTCGAATGCCCTACGATGGCCTCGTCACGCCGGACGGCAACGACTACTTTGCGGGTCTGTTCGGTGAAAATGGCGTCGCCCATATCGACCTGCGGACAGGTCGTATGGAAAAGGTTCTGCTCGACTACGGGCGAGGAGATGTGAAGCTGCCCGTCTACAAAATGCCGCATCTCGAAGGCTGGGCCGTCGCGGGCAGCCGTTTATACCTGCCGGGCGTTGGACGTCACGACGTGCTGGTCGTCGACCGGAATGGCTGGCGGCAAATGGCGGCGATCCCGGTCACCGGACAGCCAGTGTTCGTGATGGCGCGCCCTGACGGTCGTCAGCTCTGGGTCAACTTCGCGCCACCTGACAATCATCTTGTACAGGTGATTGACACGGCTACGAATGAGGTGATCGACACGCTCGATTTCGATTCGGCCGTCTTGCACATGGAATTCGCGCCGCGCGGGCAGCGCGTCTGGCTGTCATTGCGCGATGCCGATGCAGTCGTCGTGCTCGACACCCGCACGCGTCAGCAGGTTCAACGATTCGCGGTTGCGCATCCGTCCGGTATTTTCTTTGCCGACCGCGCGCACAGGATCGGGCTGTGAGTACGCTACGCGCCGGGCATGCGCATTCGGATGTTGTGGCGGTCGAACTGTCTCCGCTCGAACGCACGATTCTGAATCGCTGCCAGCAGGCATTCCCGGCCTGCGATCGACCATTCGCGCAGATCGCGTCAGAGCTCGGCATCGACGAAGACATCGTCCTGGCGACCCTGCGGCGTCTGCAGAAGGCGGGTGTGCTTTCCCGAATCGGAGGGGTCGTGCGCAGCGGCCGCCTGGGCGCAAGCACGCTCGCGGCGATGGCCGTGCCCGAACATGATCTGGAGCGTGTCGCCGCGATCGTCAGCGCGTTCGACGAGGTCAATCACAATTATCGACGCGAGCACCAGGTCAACCTCTGGTTCGTCGTCGTCGCGCCCGACGCTGACACATTGGAACAGGTGCTTCACGATATGGAAGCAGCGACGGGCTACCGCGTGTTGCGTCTGCCGATGCTGGAGCAGTATCACATCGATCTGGGGTTCACGATATGACATTCACCGAGCAGCGTATCATCGAGGAATTGCTTCGCGGGCTGCCGCTGGTCTCCCGTCCGTGGCAGGCGCTCGCGCAGGAACTTGGCCTCAGTGAGGCGGAAGTCGCCCAGAAGGCAAAGGCATTGCTCGAGGACGGCGTGCTGCGACGGATCGGCGCCGTTGTCCGGCACCACGAGCTGGGGTACACGGCCAACGGCATGGCGGTCTGGGATATCCCCGATGAACAGGTCGCGCAACTCGGTCGGCGTCTGGCTGCGGAACCGCGTGTCAACCTTTGCTACCGCCGGGCGCGGGTCGAGGGTGTCTGGAACTACAATCTGTTTGCGATGGTGCACGGCCATTCCGAGGATGACGTACGCAGGGCTGTGGCCGATATGGCGCGGCGGATCGGACTGACAGGATTCCCACACGCGCTGCTGTTCAGCACGAGGCGTTACAAGCAGTGCGCCGGGCGCTATGTCGAACCGTCGATCCGGGAGCGAGGCGACCATGCTGCCGCATGAGCCGGTCGAGCTGTCTGCGCCGCAACGGTTGGTCCTGAACCGTCTTCAGGACGGGATCGCGCCGACGCCGCGCCCATTCGCGGCGCTGGCCGAGGAGGCCGGCGTCAGCGAGCAGGTGATCGTTGACTGGATTTGTGAGTGGCTCGATCAGGGCGTGCTGACGCGGTTTGGGCCAATGATCCATCTCGATCGCGCCGGCGGTGCAGTCGAACTCTGCGCGCTCGCGGCGCCGCAGGACGAATACGAA